>USIX01000001.1 GCA_900554895.1 uncultured Megamonas sp.
TATCATTATAGGTTTCCTTGTCACCCATATACGGCTCGATACTTTATATACTTTTCCACCCAAAGAAGATATTTCATTATCTAAAGAAGTTTTTTCATATCCATCTATAACAAAATCAAATTGAATTTTATTTCTGTCTATATTGCGATAATAGTTCATAATAACGGCTTCTACACCGCCGCCACATACAAAACCTATAATCTGCAATACCCTTATCGGTTTTTGTACACTCATTTTTAATCTACTTTCTATTAAAAATCACAATATCATCATCATTAATATATTTACCTGACTGAACCTCAATTATTACCAGCGGTATTTTCCCCGGATTTTCCAATTTATGCTTTACTCCCATTGGAATATATGTACTCTGATTTTCGGTAAATATACTTTCTTTATCATTAACCGTTATCTTGCCTGTACCGCTTATTACAGTCCAATGCTCACTGCGGTGATAGTGCATCTGCATAGTCAGACTTTCGCCCGGGTTCATCTCTACCTTACGTACTCTGTAATCTTTTCCTTCTGTAAGTAATGTATATTTGCCCCAGCTACGGTACATGGTTACATTTTCTTTTGCTTCTTTTCTGTTTTCTTTTTTTAGCTTCGTTACTACATCTTTTACTTTTTGCGATTGACCTTTTTTCGTAACGAGCAGTACATCTGGTGTATCGACAATCATGAGATTATCTAAATCAATCCCTGCAATCAGTCTTTCTTCACCGATTATCATGGTATCTGTACAGTTTTCGGTCAAAGTGTCGCCGATAAAAGCGTTGTTATTTTCATCGGATAAAACTTCTGCTATGGCATCAAAACTGCCGATATCGTTCCAGTAGATATCCTGCATAGGCATCATCATCATTTTCTGAGATTTTTCTGCTACAGCATAGTCAATGGAAATATTAGGCATTTGCGAGAAATTATTTTTCGTATATTCATATCCATGATTAATTATTTCCATTATTTCCGGCGTGAATTTGGTAAATTCATTCTGCATTGTTTTTATGCTGAACATAAACATTCCGCTGTTCCAGAAATAATTACCGGCTTTAACATATTTTTCCGCTGTTTTAAAATCCGGCTTTTCCTTAAAGGAAATAACTTTTACTGCTGTGTTTTCTTTATCTTTTGCTGCTTCTATGTAGCCGTAGCCTGTTTCCGGTTTTGTCGGCTTAATGCCTAGTGTTACTATATTTCCCTGTTTTGCCGTATTTTCTGCCTGCTTAATTAATCTTTGAAAATCATCTACAGGCTTAATCAAATGGTCGGAAGGGCTGATAAATAATACTTCATCTTCTGTGCATTTTAATTTATCCTTGCAGTAAACCTGCGCCAGTGCGATTGCTGGTGCAGTATTTCTGCCTGTCGGTTCCATTATGATATGCGCTTTTTCGGCATTAATGGATTTTAATTCTGCTTTTACATGAAAAATATATTTTTCATTCGTTACAACAATAATATCTTCAGCTTTAACTAAACCGAGAAATCTTTCTGCCGTCTGTGCAAGCAGCGATTTATCGCCGATTACGTGTAAAAACTGCTTCGGATAACATTCACGCGATAAAGGAAACAGCCTTGTTCCGCCGCCTCCGGCAAGTATTACAATTTTCACTATTAATACGCTCCTTTTTCTGCAAATACGGCTTTTAATGTCTGCCAAAGTATCATAATATCAAGCCATACAGACCAGTTTCTCACATACCAGCTGTCCATCTGCACTCTTTCTTCGTAACTTACATCACTTCTACCGCTGCACTGCCAGATACCGGCAATTCCCGGTTTTACCATTAAATAATCGTCAATATGACTGCCGTATCTCTTCATTTCTTCTTTAATTATCGGACGCGGCCCGACAAGGCTCATCTCGCCTTTTAATACATTGAAAATCTGCGGCAGTTCATCAAGACTTGTTCTGCGCAAAAATGCACCGGATTTTGTAATGCGCGGATCGTTTTTTAATTTAAAGTCTCTTTCCCATTCGGCTCTCGCCTGCGGATCGTTTTTTAATAGTTCTTCCAGTTTTTCTTTGGCATCTACACACATAGAGCGAAATTTATAACACGGAAATTCTTTTCCGTCTTTTCCCACTCGCATATGTTTGAAAATAATCGGTCCTGGAGAATCTTTGTAAATCCATATTGCAATACACAGTAAAATCGGCGAAATACAGATAGTGCCTACCACGGTTAAAACCATGTCAAATATATATTTGAGTATTTTATTGCGTTTTAATGCCAGATTGTTTTTTACAGTCATTAACAATATATTTTCCATAGGCAGTTTATTTATTTCCAAATTGGCTATAGGTATATTGGATAAATTCGGTGTGAAGATTATATTTTTAACAAGCGGCTGAATATCCGTTACGACTTTTGCCATTTTGTCCATATTTACCGACGAAATTATTATTGTTTTTACTTTTGTTTTTTCAATGAAGTTCTTAGTCTTTTCAATATCGCTGTCATAACTGTCGGCAAAATTACCGCTTATTACACCCAATACTCTGACACCGAAACAATTATTATGTTTTAAATACTGTATAAGTGTTTTTGTCTGTTCATTTGCACCAATAAATAAAACAGGTTCTTTTAAAATATTTAATTTATTGCATATCGCTATGATAATCTGATTTACAACACAGATTAAAATAAATGACACGATAAACAGCATGATGACAAACATTCTCGATAAATCATTTATACTGTGAATTAAATACAAAATGAATATTGCTGCTACCGTGGCGTAAAACACGGCGCAGAAAATATTCTTCACCGTTTCAAAATACGGTATCATGCGTTTATGCGCTCCTGCTTTAAACAGGAAAAAAATAAATACAGCAGGTATCCAAAAATAGAAATACATCTTCGGTATAACGAGATTAAATTTATCTTCCAAAATAAAATTTGTCAGTTCCCAGACAAGTTTTTCAGACAGAATAATCGCTATATAATCTCCTATTACCGTAATAACAGGAATTATATAATGCGCAATATAATCCGATTTAACCGCTTGTTCCTGTAAAAATCTGGCATTCATCAAATTTCACTCCCACTGCATTTACTTCTCCTTAAAATTTATAAACTATAACGTTTATTATATACATATAAGATATATCCACATGAAATCATTACACCAAGAACTAAACCAATTGCCGCAACAACTTTTTTTACTGGTTTTGCCGGCATATCTTCTCTTGGCAGATTTGCTTCGTCAATCACTTGAATATCCATATATTCCTGTGCTTCCTGTACTCTCGTATTTTCATATGTTTTTACCAGATTAGTATATACTTCCGTAGTAATACTCTGTTCTCTGGCAAGTCTTACATATTCCACGCTATCGGCAGATAATGTATTAAGACTTTGTTCCACTTCCGCCTGTTTTGCCGTAATAGCTTCAAGTGAAGCATTATCTACAGCAATAGCCGTTTCCGTATTTACTTTACTTTTTAGCAAATCTCCTTGAACCGGACTCAAAGATACACTTTGCGAATTTAAAGCATTACTTATTTCATTGCTCAACGACTGATTTAATTCATCAAGTTCCCTACGACAACGGATTACATCAGGATGTTCTTCTGTAAAACGCTGCTCTAATCCCACAAGTTCTACTCGCTTATTGACAATTGCCGTTCGTATATTTCTTATCGCATCATCTTCCGCTACATTAGTATCAGCAAGAGCCGCATTCTGCTCAGAAAGCTGGGCATTTACATTGGCAAGTTTTGCCGTATTGGCTTCAATACTGGCTCTTGTCTGCGCTACAGCCGTATCATAGTTATTTAACTGATTAATTAATAATTTATCTTGATCGGAAGGTGAATAAATACCTTTTTCCTGTTGATAAGCGGCAAGTTTATTTTCCGCCGTTTCCATTTCCTCTTTGGCAATAGTTACACGGTCATTCAAAAATTTAAGCATAATAGAATTATCTTCTTTATTCAGATTATTCATCAACACTAAGAAGTTATCCACTACTGACTGAGAAACCATTTGCGCTTCTTCCGGTGTTTTACCATAACCCGAAATAGCAATTAAATCCGTATTTTTAGTATTAACGATTTCCAAATATTTCTTTATGAAATCATCTAATTTCATCTTTTCTTTATCTTCTTCGTCTAAATCTACTTTAGCAATAATCGGTTCCACTACTACACGTGATTTCATCATTTCTATATATGACTCTGGTGTTCCCGTACTATTTACACCCGCATTTATTCCTAAACTTCCCGCTAATGCAGCATATCCTGATAAAGTAGAATTCTGCCCTTTTATTCTCACCAGACTGGTTGATTCATATGTTTTCGGCAGTACAAAAGCAAGTATCGTAGCAATTACAGTACAAATTACTATAATCGGGATTATTACTTTTTTCTTTTCTTTTGCTATTGCAAATAATTTCCTTAAATCAATACTCTCTTCATTATTTGTATTATTAATATCCACGCTGTCTCCTCCTTAATCCGTAATTGCTTTATAAGTATTGTAAACATTAAGAAGCGGCAATATATCCTGATGGAAGTCGATTTTGTTGGATTTTGGAATAAAAATAATGTCACCGTCTTCCAAAGCAAAATTCTGTGTTATATCATGTTTTTCTATATAATCCTTAATATTGGCTTCTTTTACGTACATAGTTCCGTCAATTATACGGAGAACTTGCGCTTTCTTTATGCGTCCATATGTAGTAACCCAGCCAGCTTTGGATATGGCATTCGTTACATTCATATCATCAGAAGAAAGTTCCACTGTTCCCGGATTATTTACCTCCCCCAAAACCTGCACTTTTCTCGGTCCGTAGGAATTAACCATTACCGACATATCCGGTATCTTCAAATACTTGCTGAATTTATCCGTAAGTACCTGTTTAGCTTCTTCCAATGTAAGACCTGCAAGTTTTACCGAACCGGCATACGGTAGATTGACGTAGCCGTCAGTTCCTATCATTATATTATCCAGTCCCTGTGCATCGCGAAAACCGATTATACGCACGGAAATCGTATCGTATTTATATAAACGGTAATGTTCGTTATAATCCGATATTGATTTTATAGCCGCTGGTTTAAATACAGCTGTATCAGATTTTTCCATTATCACTGGAACAGTACTCAAAGCTGTATAATCCTCCGTTTCTGTAGCTGCAAAGGCAGTAGTGGATAACAGAGATATCAAGACTGCTGTTGCTGCTGTTTTCTTATAATTCTTATACATAAATTAACCTCCATATTATTTATAAAATCCTCTACCTCCCTCATTTTATTTTGAGTGAAGTATATATTATTTACTTCTCCTTTTAATAAAAAGGAACTTTTTTAAGTTTATTCTATACACATAACTATCATTCGTCAAGTTTTAAATTTAAAGCCCGCTTCATCCCAATCAGACTGTACCTGTTAGTATCGATATATGTACTGTAAAGAAAATCTCCGGCAAAACAATCTGCCGGAGATTTTTATTTTATGCCTTCATCAGGAATTTATAAATATAACCCATGGCACACAGTAAAACAATTAAGCCTGCACCGAAACCTGCAATACCGCTGTCTGCTATACCGGCTACCAGATAACCGATAAATGAACAGGAAGCTACCACTATTACATACGGTATCTGCGTATTAACATGGTCAAGATGGTGGCATTGCGCACCAGCGGAAGCGAGTATCGTCGTATCTGAAATCGGTGATACATGGTCGCCGCCGACAGCACCGGCCAAAACAGCAGCTACTGTAACAACTAAAAGGTTCGGGTCATTCGGCACAACAGCAAGAGCAATCGGAATTAAAATACCGAATGTTCCCCAGGATGTACCGGTAGCAAAACCGAGACCCAATGCTACTATAAAGAAAATTGCCGGCATAAACATGCCTACTGTAGCATTGTTGCTGACAATACCGCCTACATAACCGCCGATGTTGAGATATTCTTCACCGCATACGCCGGATAAGCTCCAGGCAAGACACAAGATGAAAATCGCCGGCGTCATAGCTCTGAAGCCCTGATTGAAACATTCACAGAATTTGCCGAAACGAAGCACGCCGCGCGGTACATAAAGCAGAAAAATAAATACAAGCGCAATAAACGAACCGATTACAAGACCTCTCGCCGATTCGCAGTTGGCAAAGGCATCAGACACGGATGCGCCTTCCAGAATACCGCCTGTATAGAGCATACCGAAGATACAGCCGCCAATCAATACGATAAGCGGAAGCAGTAAATCGAAAATTTTACCGTTGCCGACTATGCTCATGCCGTCATCTTCTTTATATTCATCCGGAATAACGAGTTTACCGCCGCTTTTGCGTTCCAATGCCGCCATTGTGGCAAAATCCTTGCCTGTAAAAATTAAAAACAACATGAAAAAGATTGTGAACCATGCATATAAATTAACCGGAATTGTCTGTAAAAACAATGCAAATCCGTCAATATCACTGCTTTCCGGAAGAGAAGAGCTTACCGCCGCCGCCCAGCTGGAAACAGGAGCAATTATACAAATCGGTGCTGCTGTCGCATCGATAATATACGCAAGTTTGGCTCTTGTTACATTGAATTTATCCGTGACAGGACGCATTACCGTACCTACTGTTAAACAGTTGAAATAATCATCAATAAAAATAACTACACCTAAAAGTGCCGTAACGAGCAGAGAACTGCGTTTTCCCTTAATTACATGTGCCGCCCATTCACCGTAAGCTCTGGAAGCGCCGGAGCGGGCAATCGCTGCTACAACAATACCCAATAAGACCAAAAATACGAGGATGTAAACATTTCCTCCGACACTATTTGCCATAATTGAAAATAATGTATCAATCGAAGCCAATAGGTCAAAACCCGTGAACATCATTGCACCGACAAAAATACCGACTATAAGCGACATATACACTTCTTTTGTGATTAAGGCAAGTGCAATCGTTATTATCGGAGGTACCAATGACCATACCGTTTCTACCATGAAAAATACAATCCTTTCTTTTCTTTTTTTGAAAATAACAGATTTATTATACCACCTATATATAATGAAGAAAACTAAAAAATGCACCCGGATTATCCTGAGTGCATTTTTTTATTTATTTATCCAGTTTTTCCACAATACCCTGAATGAGTTTTACATGCGGTACAAGTGTTTTAAGTTCCAGATGTTCATTCGGGCTGTGAATGTCTATATTGTTCGGTCCTATGGATATCATATCCAAATGCGGATTTTTCGCATAGAAATGACTGCATTCAAGACCGGCATGGATAGCTTTTGCCTGCATATCATAGCCATTTTGTTCTTTAAATGTATTAAGTGCCACTTCTTTAAGCACGCTGCCTGGATTTGCTGGCCATCCCGGTGCCGGTTCTGCTAAAACAACACGTACTCCGCAGCGTTTGCCGAGCTGTTTATAAATATTGGTGATTTCCTCTACCAGAATATCCACGGAGCTGCGCGGGAAAGCATAAATTATTACATGATTTTCACGTGTTACGACAGGACCGATATTGGCGGAAAGCTCCACTAAATCCTTTTCCGTCTGCGACATTTTAAGTACGCCCGTCATGCTCAGATTAATGAAATCCACTACACTGCGCATATCATCATCGGACATGACTTTTTGCGGAAGCTCGCACGGCTTGCAGATTACTTCAAAAGTTTTTTCCGTATGACCGTATGCCTCTTTCAAATACTTATTGATTTTTGCTACAACGACATTGAATACTTTAACGTCGGAAAGCGGTGTCGTAAATACAAATGTGGCTTCGGACGGAATTACGTTTCTGGCTTTATAGCTGTTGAAGCTTGCCAGTTCCATTTCCGTTTTTCTGCCGATAAACGATATAGCCTGAGCCGCCACTTTTACAGCATTGGCATAACCGCTGTTGATAGCTTCGCCTGAATGACCGCCATGCAGACCTTTTATCGTGAATTCATAAGCAAAGCGATGTTCCGGCTTATGCCATTTGACGCGACGTTCTGCATCAATATTAACACTGCCTGCACTGGATATTGTGAGTACATCGAAATCTTCCGAGTCGCAATTTATTAAATATTTTGCATCTGCCAAATATTTATCATCAAGTGCTTTAGCTCCACTCATGCCCTGTTCTTCATCCACCGTGAAAATCGCACGGATAGGACCATGCTGAAAATCCTGCTGCAGTAAAAACATTATTGCGGATACGCCGATACCGTCATCAGCTCCAAGACTTGTGCCGTCGGCACGCAGATATTCACCGTCATTGATAATTTTTATCGGGCTTGTTACAGGATTGTAAATAACGCCTTCTTTTGCCACGCAAACCATATCCATATGACCCTGAAGAATTACGCGCGGCCAGTTTTCACAGCCCGGTGCAGCTTTTTTATCGATGATTAGATTATGTTTTTCATCCTGAACGACATCACAACCGAATGATAAAGCACGCTGTTTCAAAAAATCACTTATCTGTTTTTCACAGTTGGACGGACGGGGAATAGCCGCCATATTGGCAAATTCCGCCAGAACGCCATCCATTATTTCTTTATCTGTCATTTTCTTCACCCCTGTATCTTATTCTACCTCTTATTATATCAATGCTTTTTACTACTTGCAAAGAAAACAGGCAAAAAAAGAAGGCTACCTTATAAATAAGATAGCCGTTCTGTTTATAATGATAATTTCCTCAGGGGAAGTGAGGGAAATTACATCATGCTGTTTTAAGCTTCATCATCGGTAATAGCTTTATCACCCATGGTACCGGTGCGGATACGCATGGCGTTTTCCACATCATAGACGAATATTTTGCCGTCGCCGATATGTCCGGTCTGCAAGGCTTTACGAGCCGTTTCCAGAACTTTATCCACTGGAACTTCGCATACTACCGTTTCTATCTTCACTTTCGGTACAAGATTTACAGCATACTGGCGGCCGCGGTAGACTTCCGTCTGGCCTTTTTGCAGGCCGCAGCCGTATACCTGACTAACTGTCATTCCCTGTACGCCTATAGCGTTTAAAGCTTCTTTTAAGTCCTCCAGCTTATTGGCACGGGTTATAATTTCTATTTTGGTAATTTTACGCATTGCTAATGCCCCTTTCTCTTTTTACTACTACTAAATCTTAACACAGTTACATTTATTTTGCATTAACCGGTTTTGTTACATCAACAGTAGCAAAAGATTCTACACTAGCAGAGAGCATTGAATCAGCCGTTATAATAGACTGATTGTACGCGCGTTCGCCGTGTTCCACAATATCGATACCGGAAATTTCTTCATCTTCATTAGCACGCATTGGCGTGATAAGATTAACGATTTTAAATAAAATATATGAACCGACAATTGCCAGTGCATATGCTACTACGATAGAAATAAGCTGGGCAATGAGCGTATCGGCACTGCCATAAAATAAACCGTCGGCACCGGCCGGATTAATTTCCGTACTGCACCATAAACCAGTAGCAACAGCACCCCATGTACCGCCAATTCCGTGTACGCCGAAAGCATCAAGAGAGTCATCATAACCGAATTTCTGTTTAAGAACAGCTACTGCAAAGTAGCAGACAATCCCACCGACAAGACCGATAATTACAGCCGGCATAGGAGCGACAAACCCTGCTGCCGGAGTTATAGCAACAAGACCGGCAACGCAGCCGGAGGCAGCTCCCAAAATAGTCGGTTTGCCGTGATGTATCCATTCGCATACTACCCAAGATACAGTTGCCATGGCAGCTGCCGCCTGTGTCGTAACGAAAGCGTTAGCCGCAAGTCCGTTAGCACCGAGCGCAGAACCGGCATTGAAACCAAACCAGCCGAACCATAAGAGTGCGGCACCTAAAACGGTCATCGGCAGATGATGCGGCAGCATCGGTACTTTGCCATAACCGCGTCTTTTGCCGAGAAGAATACAGATTGTAAGACCGGAAACACCGGAGAGAATATGAATTACAAGACCGCCGGCAAAATCGAGTGCGCCGAGTTCGGCAAGAAAACCGCCGCCCCAAACCCAATGAGCCATCGGATTATAAATGAAGATTGCCCATAACAAAATGAACAGTACAAACGCACTAAATCTTATACGTTCAGCAAATGCGCCTGTAATAAGTGCCGGAGTGATAACGGCAAACATGCACTGAAATGCTACGAAAGCAAGTTCCGGAATTGTGCCGCCTTCTATTACCTGCAGTCCTACACCGGCCAAACCGATTTTATCAAGACTGCCGATAAAACCGCCGATATCACTGCCAAACGTCATGGCATAACCTAAAATGACCCATTCCACAGAAATCATCGCAACAATGAAGAAACTGTGCATAATCGTACTGAGCACGTTTTTGCTTCTGACCATACCGCCATAGAAAAACGCCAGTCCCGGAGTCATTAAAAATACAAGTGCTGCACTGATTAGCACCCAGGCAGTATCACCCGTATCAAGTGCCGTTTCACCATCGGCTGCAAAAGCGACGGATGCCGTCAGAGCCAGACACATAGCACTCATGGTTAAAATAGACCATAGCTTTTTCATCAATATACACCCTTTCTTCTTTGGCGCAGAATAAGGAAAATCGTATAATAATAACAAAAAAAGCGTCTTGTCGAAAAATATACTCCATTGTATATTCTTCAACAAGACGCCTTTGTCTTATTCTGCATTATTTTCTTTGTCAACAGTTATTTTATTTGTGTTTTCCTGTTGATGTTTTATATTATATGATTAGACATTTTATTTGTCAATGATAAATTAAAAAGTTTTTTGTATACATGAAAGCAGCCGAAAAAGTCTTATCCTGTAAAGATTAAAACGAATAAAACCCAAAATACATATTTTACAAATTAACATTGCTTCGTTCTATGTACATTATCGCTTTATCATGATAAAATATTATTTATCTGTTGTGCTGGTTGGTTTAAAGAAATGCCTTAATTCGTAGTCCGCTTAAAATATTTCCTTTAAAGAAAAAAATGCGGAATATAGTTTCAGCACGACTGGCGACTTATCGTGTCCACAGCTCAAGTTTCAGTTCTTGTTAAATACCTGAAGACACGAGCCAAATTCCAAACGTTTCGAGCCTTTATACCGGCTGGATTTATAAAAAAGCCCCGAAAACTCGCTCAATACAGCGATAGCGAAACGTTAAAAGAAAAGGTTTTTCTTTTCAGTTCGGTTTTCTTTTGACCTTTCAAAAGAAAACCGAACGTAAAATAAAAATTTATTTTTAGGAGGAGTTTTATGACAGACAGTATAGCTATTATTATTGCCTTTTTGTTATACTTATTATTCATGATGGCAATAGGTGTTTATTTCTATTATCGCACTCATAATATGTCAGATTACATCTTAGGCGGACGCAAACTCGGTGCATGGGTTACTTCCATGAGTGCTGAAGCTTCGGATATGAGCGGATGGATGCTCATGGGTCTGCCGGGTTTTGCCTATCTTGCAGGACTTAATGCCGGCTGGATTGCCGTAGGATTGGCACTCGGTACTTGGGCAAACTGGCAGTTCATTGCGCGCCGTCTGCGCAAATACACTGAACTTGCCAGCAATTCGCTGACCTTACCCGACTTTTTGCAAAACCGCTATCATGATAAAAGCCCGCTTATCCGTGTGGTAATGGCAATTTTCATTCTGATTTTCTTCATCATTTACACTTCATCCGGTTTTGTTGCCGGCGGTAAATTATTTACCACTATTTTCGGCATTCCGTATGAATATGCACTATGCCTTGGTGCTTTCGTTATCGTTTTTTATACCTTTGTCGGCGGTTTCCTCGCTGTATGCTGGACAGATTTTATTCAAGGCGTGATGATGTTTTTCGCTATTTTAGTCGTTCCGATAGCGGCCGCTTTCAGTCTGGGAGGATTTTCCGAAACGTATACGGCTATTTCTATCGCCCATATGGATTTCTTCAATCCATTTTTAAAACCGGACGGCAGTTTCATGTCAGCTCTTGAACTCATTTCCCTTTTGGCATGGGGGCTCGGTTATTTCGGCCAACCGCATATTCTTGTCCGTTTCATGGCGATACATTCTTCCAATGAATTGAAAAAAGCTACCCGCATCGCTATGACCTGGGTTGTAATCTCGCTTGCCTGTGCCGTACTTGTCGGCATGGTCGGCAGTGTATATTTAACTACACCGCTCACCGGCACAAATTCCGAAACTGTATTTCTTGTTATGACAGACCAGCTGTTCAGTCCGTTTTGGGCAGGTATCGTACTTTCCGCCGTACTTGCGGCAATTATGAGCACTGCTTCCTCACAGCTTCTTGTCGGTGCTTCCGCCGTAGCACAGGATTTATACAAACAGTTCATCCATAAAGATATCAATCCGCGTGAGCTTGTTCTTGTAACGCGTCTTTCCGTTGTCGGCATCGCTCTTATTGCCATTGCTCTGGGCCTTGACCCGAACAACTCCATCCTAAATATCGTTGCGTACGCATGGGCAGGCTTCGGCTCTACATTCGGACCGGCGCTTTTATTCTCTCTGTTCTGGCGCCGTACTACCCGAAACGGTATATTAGCCGGTATGATTGTCGGCGGGATTACTGTTCTCATATGGAAACAGATAACAGGACTTGATATCGCCAATATCTATCCTATTTTAAAATTATATGAAATCGTACCGGGATTTGTGTTCTCTTCACTTGCTATTATAATATTCAGCAAACTCGATAAAGAACCGGCAAAGGAAATTACCGATACTTTCGATTCAGTAAAACACAGCCAAATTTAAAATTTATAAAAATAAGGGGTATAGCTTTTAAAGCTATACCCCTTATTTTTTATTTCTTGGCTACCTTTGCCCAGCTGTCACGCAATCCTACAATTCTGTTAAATACAAGATTATCCATTGTGCTGTCTTTATCTACACAGAAATAGCCCTGTCGCAGAAATTGGAATTTCGTTCCCGGTGCTGCCCATTTCACGCTTGGTTCAACTTTGCAGTTATCAAGCACTATGAGCGAATTCGGATTTAAAGATGCGATAAAATCACCGCTTACTGCACCGTCTTCATCTTTGAGCAGATAATCATACAGTCTTACCTGTGCATTGAGTGCCGTTTTAGCATTTACCCAGTGAATTGTACCTTTAATTTTTCTGCCTGCCGTCTTGCCTCCTGTTTTGGAGTCCGGGTCATATGTGCAGCGCAGTTCGATAACATTGCCGTTTTCGTCTTTTACTACTTCTTCGCATTTGATGATATAAGCATTTTTCAGGCGGACTTCACCCTGCGGTTTTAAACGGAAGAACTTTTTCGGCGCATCTTCCATGAAATCTTCCCGTTCAATATAAATTTCACGGCTAAACGGCATATAGTGCTTATCATCGCCTGTCGGCAGATTTTCACATGATACCATTTCCGTTTTATCTTCCGGATAATTGGTAATGACCACTTTAAGAGGGTCAAGCACTGCCATCAAACGCTGTGCATGTACATTCAAATCTTCACGTACGCAGTGTTCCAGCATTGCCACATCAACCAGACTATTCGCTTTTGCCACACCGATACGTTCACAAAAATCACGAATGGAAGCAGCCGTATAGCCGCGGCGGCGCAAACCGGAAATAGTAGGCATACGCGGGTCATCCCAGCCGCTCACATAGCCCCCTTCCACAAGCTGACGCAATTTACGCTTGCTCATTACCATTTTTGTGATATTGAGACGGGCAAATTCAATCTGGCGCGGACGCGTATTTTTATCAAAACCCAAGTTTTCCAAAAGCCAGTCATACAACGGACGATGTTCCTCAAACTCCAACGTACAAATGGAATGCGTTATACCTTCAATCGCATCGGAGAGCGGATGAGCAAAATCGTACATCGGATAAATGCACCATGTATCGCCTGTACGGTGGTGCGAAATATGTGCAATACGGTAAATAACCGGGTCACGCATCGTGATATTCGGTGAAGCCATATCGATTTTAGCACGCAGTACTTTTTCTCCGTCGGCAAATTCACCGTTTTTCATGCGCGTAAACAAATCAAGGTTTTCCGCCACACTGCGATTGCGCCATGGACTTTCCTTACCAGCTTCTGTCAAAGTGCCGCGATACTCACGTATCTGCTCTGCTGTCAAATCATCAACATACGCTTTACCGCTTTCAATAAGTTTCACAGCATATTCATACAATTTTTCAAAGTAATCGGAAGCGTAAAATTTGCGGTCTTTCCAGGTAAAACCGAGCCATTTTACATCTTCCTGAATGGAATCGACATATTCCACGTCTTCTTTCGTCGGATTTGTATCATCAAAACGAAGATTGCACATTCCGTTATAATCTCTGGCTATACCGAAGTTCAGGCAAATGGATTTTGCATGACCGATATGTAAATAACCATTCGGTTCCGGCGGAAAACGGGTATGCACGCCTTCTGTATATTTTCCTTCTTTCAAATCTTCATCAATAGCATTGTAAACAAAATTCGTAGCCATTTTCATATCTCCTTTATACTAATTAACCTTCCCAGATATCAGGTGTTTTCAGCTTTTCTTCCATATATGCCCGCAGACGGTCAAAACCTTTCGTCATTTCTTCATCCTGCAATAGATTGCCGATAATATCTTCTATATAATTATCGTTTATTATCTGCTGAAGCGACCAGGCATAATTTATATCATAAACCCACATCAGACGAACGAGTTTTCTATCGTCCTGCGTACGCATTTTCGTATAATCGCACTGTCTGCCTTCAACAAACAGTTCTACAAAGTCAGGACTGCAGCCTGTGCCATCCGTAGGCCCGAGATACGGTTTCAAAACACGATAAATATCTATCTTGTCCGCATCACGGATTAATTTGGCAAAAGACAGCCATCTTTTATTATCCGTCGGCGCAATCTCCTTAGCATTGTGATTGCCGATGGCGAATTTAAGCGTCGCCAAATCTTCATCTGAAAGTTTATCCATAAACGATAAATCCTTTATTACAGACAAACCGAGTTTAGCATGATTTTCCGACATGGCGTCATTGAATGTACGATATATCGTAAATTGACGGAAACGGCCTACATCATGAAATAATCCTATCATCTTCGCCAGAATTTTATCATGTTCATTGAGCTTCAAATGCTGTGCCAGTCGCTCACAATTATGTGTTACCTTCCATGTATGCTGCTCTTTAAGCACAATTCCGTCTACAATCTGTGCATCATCGAAGAAAATTGTTCCCGTATTTTTTATATCCAAATGGGATTTTGCTTTTTTTGCTTCCTCCGGTGAATAAAACGATTTCATATAAGTCGTCATCCATGAACTCATTTCCTGCCAGAGTTCCTGCATTTTTGCGATATCGTTCATTTTTTATCACCCTTTAGCCTTAAAATTGAAAAATGTAACCTCCGGCGAACAGCCAATACGAAACGGAAACCAGCTGCCTACACCGCGGCTGACATAACCTATGCAGCCGTCCTGCTCGAATTTGCCCCGCATATATTTAAACATCGGCATAACCGGTATCCCCATAAAGCCGAACTGCCCGCCATGCGTATGACCCGTAAGCGTCAGATTGATTTTATACTTAACAGCTTCATCAATAAAAATAGAATGATGTGCCAATAAAATCTTATATGCACTTTCCGGAACATCGGCCAATGCTTCCTGCACGTATGCCTCACGCAGATTTATAACTTCCGGCGTCATGTCTCCGTTCAAGAAGTCCACGCCTAGAATATATAAAGGCTTATCACCGCTTAGCACTTTAACCGATGTATTGTTTAAAACCTGAATATTCGTTTTTTCAAGTTCTTCTTTTAAATGTTCAATGCCGCGGTAATGCTCATGATTGCCCCAGCACATATATACACCGAATGGAAAAAACTGTGAATAGGCATTTAAAACTTTAATTGCCGTATCATTATCTCCACTTTTCGTACTGTCAAAAATATCTCCTGTTAAAACGAGCATATCAGCTTTCTGCTGCAATATCTGATTTAAAACGGCTTGTAATTGTTTTACCGAAAAGAACTGACCTAAATGAACATCGGATAATTGTGCTATTTTCAGTCTGTTCAATCTGGTATAATCACCAGTATCAATATCTACATCCGTAAATTCTATATGATTTTTCTCGTACAACCCGCCATATAAAGTTCCGGAAATGGCCGGAACCCAGATACAGCCGCGTAAAAACCGCCTGCGGCTCTCATCGACAGGAGCAGCTTTTGTCTTTTCATATACCAGACGCAGCAGTCTGACTATAACAGCCAGTATAATCAAAAACAACTGCAGCACAAACCATAAAACTGTAGTTTCCGCCAAAATTCCGCCATAATCCTTCGTCATAACGGACGGATATACGATAAAAAAAGCCGCTGCTATTACCAAGTCAATAACCAATAATTTTTTGCGCGCACTCTTTTTTATACTTTGTGAAAAAATCTCACCTGACAATAAAAAAACCAAACCTGTTATAACAAGCAAACAGCCTATTGTCATCAAGGCAAACATAAATTACACCTACCTTTAAAAAACATTATTTTAAATTATAGCACACTTGCTTTCTAAAATAAAAGACAGACTCCTATGTTAGTACACGGAAAATCTTGACAATCGCTTGTTTTTCTTTTAGAATTAAGTTATAGTTTTTGGATAACTTTTCTATTTTAATAACGATTATTAATATATTGAAAGGAGCCTAACAGCCATGTTGGACAACAAAAAAGTGACTGAGCTCTTACGAAAAAAAGGTTTCAAAGTTACTCCGCAGCGTTTGGCCATTTACAACGCACTGTGCAATACAAAATCTCATCCTAATGCTGAAATGATTTTCAATAAACTGCAACCTTATTATCCTACTATGAGCTTGGCTACTATTTACAAAACAGTAGATATTCTGAACGAAATCGGCTTAATCAACATTCTAAACGTCGGCGAAGACGCTTTCCGCTATGACGCGAATATGACTTCTCATGCGCATATCTGCTGCACTGAATGCGGCCGAATTGACGACATAATGGTCAATTTTGACAAATGCGTTGCTGATGTTGAAACTCAGACTTCTTATGACATAACAAAACATCAGTTTTATTTCTACGGTGTCTGCGCTGAATGCAAAGCTAAAAAAGTAAAAGCCAGTTAATAATTTTAATCAAAAATTAATCTAAAGTCACAGATTTTCTGTGGCTTTTTATATTGTTTTTTTCATACTGTAGTAATATACTTAATTATACCGTCAAATTCATTATACGAAATGAGGCTTTCTATGCAGATATCCGTTTTAGCCAGCGGCAGTAAGGGCAACTGCACTTTAATCCACGACGGCACTACCGCCATTTTAATTGATGCCGGTATCAGCACCCGCCGTATAAAACAGAAATTGTCCGAACTCCATTTAGATATGCGCGATATATCTTCCATATTAATTACGCATGAACATATCGACCATATACGCGGTTTAAAAACACTCAGTAAAAATTATCAAATACCGCTTTATTCCAAACTCAATACATTTAAGGCTATGCCGTTTATCCACGATATACCGCCGCAATGCTGTCATGTTCTTCCTGAAAATAACTTCGCTATCGGAAATATGACTGTAAATTCCTTTGCCGTATCACATGATGCCGCTGAACCGGTCGGTTATAATATACAAACAAAACATCTAAAAATAACTTTAGCCACCGATTTAGGTTTTGCAACTGATACAGTGCATAAAGCTATGGATTGTTCAGATATCCTCATTCTGGAGGCAAATCACGATATAAATTTACTTCAAAACGGCACTTATCCGTGGAATTTAAAAAAACGCATTTTGGGTACGCGCGGTCATCTATCCAATACTGATGCCGGATTTTTGCTAAAAAATCTGAAAAACAAACCGCCAGAAGTAATCCTTGCCCATTTGAGCGAACACAATAATACGCCTCAAACAGCCTTAAATACAATCCATTCTATTATATCGCAGCAGGAAAACATATCTGTCAATCTCCATGTTGCTTCACCTGATAAGACACTTTCTTTAAAATTTAATTAATAAAAAATCCGATAAGGAGGTTTTTATAATGAAAAAGCCAATATATATTTTAGGTGTTCTACTCATTGTTTTAAGTTCACTACTTTTTGTTTCCTGTTCTTCCAACAATGCCGACTCATCCACCCAGTCTACTGACAATTCTGCCGCAGTAGAAGAAAAAGCTCCTGCTGCACCGCCGTCTGATGCCCGCAATACACCGGTCGTCCAGGCAGCGAAAAAAGTCGGTCCTGCTATTGTCGGCATAACGAATAAAGCCGTTGCACGCGACTGGTTCAACCGCCAAGTGGAAATCGACAACGGTACAGGTTCCGGTGTAATATTCAAAAGCGACGGTTATATCGTAACGAATAATCATGTAATCGACGGTGCTAAGGATATTACCGTAGCCCTAGCCGACGGACGCACATTAAAAGCCTCCTTAATAGGAACCGACCCGTATACTGACCTTGCCGTCATCAAAGTCGATGCGGAAAATCTGCCGACAGCAGAATTCGGCAACTCTGACGATATCATGGTCGGTGAACCGGCTATTGCCATCGGCAATCCGATGGGTCTTGAATTTCAAGGCAGCGTTACAGCCGGTGTAATCAGTGCCTTGAACAGAACACTCAATATCGGCGATAACCGCGTAAAACTGCTGCAAACCGATGCAGCTATCAATCCCGGCAATTCCGGCGGCGCACTTGTAAATGCCGACGGCAAAGTCATCGGCATCAACAGTGCCAAACTTGCCGCAACAGGTGTTGAAGGCATGGGGTTTGCCATTCCTATTAATACGGTAAAACCTATCATCAACGAGTTAATCACGAACGGCCACGTATCATATCCGTATCTCGGCGTAGGCGTTCTTGACAAACAAACGGCAGCTCAATCCGGATACCGCCTCAATGTTGATGCAGGTGTTATCGTAATGCAGATTGCACTCGGCGGACCGGCTGACAAAGCAGGTATACAGCAGCGCGATTTAATTTTAAAAATCGACGGCAAAGAAACAAATACTGTGGCTGATTTACGCAGTGCCATTTCCGAGCACAGTATCGGCGACACTATTACCATTACTATCTCCCGCAACGGCAATATCAGCGAAGTGGCGGCCACTTTGACGGAAATGCCGATTAACAGCTAACCGCTATGAAAATATCCATTGTCACTGCCGGTAAAATCAAAGAAAAATATTTAAAAGACGGCATAGCTGAATTTGCCAAACGCTTAAAACCGTTTACACAGCTTGAATTTATTGAAATCAACGAAGAAAAAATGAAAGACAATCCTTCTCCCGCCGAAAAAACTGCTGTACTCAAAGCTGAAGGAGAACGTCTTTTGAAAAAAGTACCGGCAGGCAGTTATCTAATCGTGCTTGATGTAATCGGCAAATCCATTTCCTCCGAAGAGCTTTCAAAAAAAATAGATTTACTTACGCTCCAAGGACAAAGCCACATAACATTTTTAATCGGTGGAGCTTTTGGTTTATCCGAAGAAGTACGCAGCTGTGCTGACGAACGTATCTCTTTTTCCCGTATGACATTTACGCATCAAATGATACGTCTTCTTTTGGTAGAACAAATTTATCGCGCCTTTAAAATCAGCCGTGGTGAAAAATATCACTGGTAAACAAAAGCTCAGGCAAAACCTGAGCTTATTTTATAAAAAAATACAAACGAGGTGATTAGTTGAAAACTCCATTTCATCATATTTTCGACACAGACTCCGTAGGGCAGATTATAAACCCTCTGCCGCTTAATCATTTGTTGCGCTGGGCGAATTTAGAGCAGATAGAACATGATGAGCAGTGTCCGAAAACGTTATTTCTGGGTATCGACATTCAGCAGGATTTCATGGACAACGGCGCACTCGGCGTACCCGGCGCCATGCAGGATGTAATTCGTCTCGGTCAGTTCATCTACAATAATATCGAAAAAATATCCTCAATTATCGTATCGCTCGATACGCATGAGCCGGCTCAGATATTTCATCCTTATTGGTGGATGGATGAGGCAGGCAATCATCCTGCACCGTATACGGTCATCAAACCGCAGGATTTAACGGACGGTAAATGGCGTGCCGTAATCGACCCGGCACTTAGCAAACATTATGTACGCCAACTGGAAAAAACGGGAAAACAACTCACTATCTGGCCGTACCACTGCATCAACGGCACGACGGGCTGGACGCTGGAAAATCAGTTCAGCAATATAATCCACTTTATGTCCGTTGCCGCTAATATCCCTGTCGAAAAAATCTGCAAAGGACAAAACCGTCATTCAGAAATGTACGGTATTATCCGTCCCGAATACTCTACTCATGACAGTACCAACACAAAACTGCTCGAAAAAATCGCTGAATTCGACAGGATAATTGTCGCCGGCGAAGCAAAATCGCACTGCGTACTGGAAAGTATCAAGCAAATCTGCGAATATTACTACGATCGCCCTGACCTGACACGCAGAATATACGTACTGACCGATTGCATGAGCGATATTCCCGGCTTTGAGGAATACAGCCAAACGGCATATAAAATACTTGTCAGCAAATATAAAATCAATCTGGTCAAATCAACCGATAATTTTCTTTAATAAAAAACTGCCGCATAAATCATATGCGGCAGTTTTTTATTCATCACAAATTCTATATAAATCAACCTAATATTTCTTTCAGTTTTTCCATATCAAGATTTTGACGGACTGTTTCCGCCAGACGGTTATATGCCTGCTGTTTAGCTGCGGCATAATTTACCGATACCGGCAGAGGAGATAAATTCTTGCGCTTGCGCAGTATATTGATTAAACCGCGACGGTACGTATCATTATCGAATATACCGTGAATATACGCACCCATTACACTGCCGTTTATCAGTCCCTCCGGTATTTCCACCAGATTTCCGGCCCTTTCCGTTATCATGAACGGATTAGCACACTCTTTTGTAAATCTCGTTTCACCCATATGGATTTCATAACCGAATAAATCATCAACCGACAATATCTCTCCCATAAACTGCCACTGAAGGCACTTTGCTTTTACCTGCGAAGTAAGCTTTTCTTTGGCAAAAACCGTTTCCATCGGCAAAAGACCCAGACCTTCTACGCTGTCATTATCCGACTCGGTATGATACGGGTCGCTGATTTTTTCGCCAAGCATCTGATAACCGCCGCAAATACCGATAATCGGCGCGCCCTTTTCATGCGCCTGTTTTATTGCCCTTTCCATACCGCTACGACGCAGATACAGCATATCTTCCGTCGTGTTTTTGCTGCCCGGAAGCAGAATTAAATCAGCTTCATCTATTGCTTCGCCTTCTTTTACATAATAAAGATTAACATCTTCTTCACGACTGAGTGCGTCAAAATCAGTGAAATTGGAAATCTTCGGTGTCTGAATTACGGCAATTTTTATCGGTGCATCCGATTTATCCTTTACTGCTGCCTTATCATCAAGTGAAACGGAGTCCTCATCATCAATTCCCAAATCAGACAAATAAGGAATTACTCCCAAAACAGGCTTACCAGTCTTTTCTTCAAGAAAATCAAGCGCCGGATGCAAAATTGTCACATCACCGCGGAATTTATTAATAACTAAACCTTTAACCAAATCCCTCTCTTCCGGTTCTAAAAGCTCCAATGTGCCGACAAGTGAAGCCAGCGCACCGCCACGGTCAATATCGGCGATTAAAAGTACCGGCGCATTTAAATACTTGGCGATGCGCATATTTACAATGTCATTCGCTTTGAGATTTACTTCCGCCGGACTGCCCGCACCTTCAATGACCATCATATCGAAACGTTTTTCCAGACGGCTGATAGCTTCTTTTACCGTATCAAACGCTTTAAGTGAATAACCTTTATGATACTCACGCGCCGACATGTTACCGATGGATTTTCCCATTAAAATTACCTGTGAACAAGAATTTCCCGTCGGCTTTAGCAGTACCGGATTCATTTCCACAAAAGGTTCCAAACCTGCCGCTTCTGCCTGTGCCACCTGCGCACGCCCCATCTCGTCGCCGTCTTTCGTTACGTACGAGTTAAGTGCCATATTCTGCGCTTTAAACGGGACGACGCTTATTCCTTCCTGATAAAAAATACGGCACAGCGCAGTTGTAAGTATACTCTTTCCTACATGCGAAGAAGTTCCCTGTAACATTATATGTTTCATATTAATTATCCCTTTGTCCTGTTCTTATAATATTCTCTTGCTTTTTCCAACAGACAATCTGCTGCTTTTTTTGAACCGAGAAAATGCAGATGCAGATATGAACCCAAAATATTGTCTTTGGCATAACCGGCTTTATATTCAGCATTGTTGCGCATTTTTACAAACTCAAACGCCCACGGAAAATCCTGTGCTTCTTCACTTTGCGTGGAAAAATGAAATTCGTGCCCATGATATACGCAATCTTTTTCACCCAATATATTATCATGTAAATTCTTTGCTTTCACATAGCCGACAGTCTGCAATTTTTTATTCATCTTTGCCGTTGCCGGAATTATCCCCGCCATTGCATGAAAATTACCGTCAAAATCAAAAATTCCCTGCATTAAATACATATAACCGCCGCACTCGGCATAAATCGGCATTTTATTTTCATTTGCCCTGCGGATTGAAGTAAGCATTGATTTATTGGCAGCCAGTTTATCAGCAAAAATTTCCGGAAAACCGCCGCCGAAAATCAGTGCCGAAGCATCAGACGGAATTGTTTCATCCTCCAGCGGACTGAAAAATTCGATTTTCGCACCGCAATCAGAAAGCTGTTTCAGACTTGCCGGATAATAAAAAGAAAACGCCTTATCTTTTGCTACGGCAATTACTATATCTTTAGCCGTATTTGACTGCTTGTTTTCCTGTACTTCCAGTGGTGGTGCTGCACATGCCAGTTTTATGATTTCATCCAGATAAACTTCTTTAGCAATTTTAGCGGAAATAATCTCAATTATTTCTTTTGCATTATTTTCCTGTGCTGGTGTAAGCCCCAAATGACGCTCCGGCATATGAACGCTGTCATCACGGTAGACAGCACCGAACACCGGTACATTTATTCTGGCCATTGCTTCTTCAATAAGCATTTTATGCGTCGGTGAACCGAGCCGGTTTAAAATCACGCCGGCTAAATTAACCTCTTCATCATAAAGCTTAAAACCGAGCGCAATCGCTGCAGCCGAGTCCCCCATTGACTGTACATTGATTACCAGAATTACCGGAGCCTGCAGTTTTTTAGCCAGCTGCGCTGTAGAACTTATGCCGTTTTTACCACCGTCATACAGCCCCATAACGCCTTCAATAACAGCAATATCCGCATTTTCCGCTTCACTAGCGAATAAATCATTTATCCGGCTCTCATCCACCAGCCACGTATCGAGATTATGTCCCGCTCTGCCTGCCGCCATGCCATGATAAGACGGGTCGATATAATCCGGCCCGACCTTAAACGGCTGGACTTTCATTCCCTTATTTTTCAGCGCACGCAATATTCCTGTGACTACCGTAGTCTTACCCGAACTGCTCTGCGTCGCCGCTATTACTACGCGCGGAATATTTACCCTATTCATGCCAATCACCTTAAATACGCGTATTGTCAATAAGATACATTACTGCATTGATACAAGATGCCGCGATAGGACTGCCGCCTTTTGTACCGGTCACGGTAATATACGGTACTTTTGATTCTTTAATCAGCAAATCCTTTGACTCCGCTGCGCCGACAAAACCGACAGGAGTGCCGATGATTGCCGCCGGACGGATATTTTCTTCATTCATCAGACGTATCACTTCAAACAGTGCCGTCGGCGCATTGCCGATTGCTACGATTGCACCGTTTAAATCTTTTCCGAAATGGCGCATTGCCGCAATGGAACGTGTAACACCATTTTCTTTAGCATACTTTGCAATTTCACCGTCGGCAATTTTACATTCCACACTTCCGCCCCATGCAGCCAGTTTGCGTTTATTGATACCGGTACGCACCATTTCCACATCAGTGTAAATCTTGCAACCGGAAAGAAGTGCTTTTTTCATCGCTTCTACAACATCTTTATGAATATGAATAAGCGGTGCATAATCCACATCACCGGACGCATGAATAATACGTGAATAAATTTTCGTCTGTGCCTCATCTAAATTCAATTTTTCAATATACGGTTTAATTATTTCAAAACTGCGAATTTCAATAGCCATCGGGTCTTTAATATAATCCATTTATTTTCACCTCATTTTTCATATTGTCTTACAAAATCGATTATACTTTTATAATCATGTACCATATTTATATATTTAAGACGCGGCCTGTCAATCAAAACTATTGGCAAATTCATTTTAATCGCCGCTGTCAGTTTCGTTTCCGTACCGCCTAGAGTGCCGCTGTTTTTCATAACTACGACATCCGCTTTATATTTTTCATACAGTGCCATATTAAGCTCTTCTGAAAAAGGCCCCTGCAACGCCACAATATCACGTGGCAATATGCCTGCTTTAGTACAAATTTCCAACGAAGCCACTGCCGGAAGCACACGCGCCGTAACATGGCAACCGGCTTCTTTCGCCGTCTGTGCAAACAGCTCCAGACGATTACTGCCCGTCGTCAGAAAAATATTTTTTCCCAACTGCACGGAAAGCCCGGCCGCTTCTTCATACGTTTTCACCAGATGAAGTTTTTCATACTCCGGCAGCGGTGTAACTTCCCGCTCATAACGGATATACGGAACGGCAAGTTTTTGACATACCTGCATTGCTGTCTGTGATACATTTACGGCATAAGGATGCGTTGCATCCACAAATACTTTGATATTATTTTCTTCTAAACATTTCTGCATTGCCTTTTCATCAAGCTTATGGTCGTTAATTATCAGATTTTCATGCTGCGGCAGCAGATTTTTACCGTAATCAGTTACAACGGAAGCCATGATTTTATAATTTTCGTCAAGCAGACATTTTACCAATCCCCTGCCGTCCTGCGTTCCCGAAGCTACGAATATCATACTTCATAACCTCTAGGCGTTACCATAAAGCCATCTTTGGTAAATGTTTTACTATTGCCGATTATTACAAGTGAAAACATATTGATTTCCTCTTTTGTGAAATTTTCCAAGTCGGAAATAACATACGTTTCATTTTCACGGCTGGCACTGTTTACGATGCCGACCGGTGTTTTCGGGTCTTTGTATTTAAGCATGATTTCACGTATTTCTTCAATATGCTGAACCCGCTTATGGCTTTTCGGATTGTACAGTCCGATTACGAAATCTCCTTGAGCTGCAAGTTCAGCACGTTTCTTGATTAAATCCCACGGCGTAAGCAAATCACTCAGACTGATTACGGCAAAATCATGCATGAGCGGTGCACCGAGAACTGCCGCTGCTGCATTTACAGCACTAAGACCCGCTACGATTTCCACCTGAGGGCGGTCTTCGCGCGGCATTTTTAACAATAATTCCAAAATAAGCCCCGCCATACCGTATACACCGGAATCCCCGCTCGATACGACAGCCACATTATGACCCTTTACTGCTTCAGCAAGTGCCATTTTGCAACGGTCGATTTCCTGCATCATACCTGTGCCTATAACATTTTTTCCATCCAAAAGATAATTTATTAATTTTATATACGTATTATAGCCTGCCACTGTATCAGACGACTGAATTGCATTCAGGGCGCGCGGCGTCATATCATCCTTACCGCCAGGTCCTATGCCTACTACTTTAATTATTCCCATGCTAAAGATACCGTCACTTTCTCAAATTTTGTTTTTGGCAATATTATTTTTGCCCGTTCATTATACGACAATATCGCTGCTTCACAGACATTGCCGATACCTATCTGTTTTTGTACAAATACGGATTGTTGCAAATTGTACTTTTCTATCATTTTCTGCATAATTTCATTAGCAAAAAAATGTGTTCGCACTCTATTTTCTTCTGCCCAATCAATCAATCCCGCTTCATTTTCCTTTACTACAGTAGAAACAAGATTTTTTACTGCCAGATTTTCACAGCCAGCCATCTGTTTTGCCTGCATAACCGCTTTTTCTATCAGACACTTATCAACATCTCTGCGACAGCCGATACCTGCAATCAGGCGGCGCGGTGTCAATATCAAAACATTCGTCATAATTCGTCGCTGCGGTGAAATCAATACACACGGCGTAAAACTCAAATTCATTTTTTTCGCTGTGATTTTCCTTGCTTCAATATTATACTGCCGTAAAATATTTACATACTCATCAGCACTCTGCCAATTTTCTTCTACATAATAAGGAAGATTTACACCGGCAACGAGCGCTGAATTTACAATTTTTATATGTGCAAACGGAAAAGGAACAAGCTGCAGTTTTTGAGCAATCACATCCGGTGCCGTCAAATTATTTATATCCGTCGCCGTTGTAATAACCGGCACAGCCTGTAATGTCCCAGCAACTTTTTGCGTAAATTCATTTGCGCCGCCCAGATGTCCCGACAGCAGGCTTACTGCAAAATACGCCTGCTCATCCACTACGATAACAGCTGGGTCCTTTGCTTTATGCACGATATACGGTGCAATCATGCGCACAGCAATTCCTGTCGACGAAAAAAAAACTATCACGTCATACTGATAAAAAATCCGGGCAATCAAATCACGCAGTTTATCAAACTCCGCCGTGAAGAACGACAGATTGTGTCGTCCTTCTTTTACATAAATATCACAGCTTTGTAAATTATGCCGTAATTTTTCAGCCAGCTTAGCACCGTTTTTTGTTACGGCAATAAGTGCACACTTCATTATTTTTCCGTGCCCTGCCGGTACATATGACTGAACTCCGGCGCATACAGACGTGATTTGGCATATTCTGTATCCAGACATTTACCAACAACAATCATTGCCGTACGGGAGATATTATTTTCTTTCACAATATCGGCAATTGTTGCCAAAGTACCGCGTACAATTTTCTGTTCCGGCCATGAAGCTTTCTGCACAATAGCAATCGGTGTCGTTTTATCATAACCGCCTTCAATTAGCTGCTCAACTACATCAGAAATCATATGTACGCTTAAGAAAATACACATAGTAGCCTGATGTGAAGCCAATGATTTCAGTTTTTCCTTTTCCGGTACAGGAGTTCTGCCTTCATTTCGTGTGATAATCACGGTCTGGGAAATTTCCGGCAAAGTATATTCCTGTTTAAGTGCCGCCGCCGTCGCTAAAAATGAACTTACACCCGGTACGACGGTATATTCGATTTTGCGGCGGGAAAGTTCATCCATCTGCTCCTGAATAGCACCATAAATCGCCGGGTCACCCGTATGCAGACGCACTACCATTTTCCCTTCATTTACGGCAGATGTAATTGTTTCAATTACATCACCAAGTGTCATCGAAGCACTGTTATAAATTTCACATTCTGCTTTTGCATAATCAAGCAGTGCCGGATTAACGAGCGAACCGGCATAAATAATCACATCAGCCTCTTTTAATAATCTCTGTCCTTTGACTGTAATCAGTTCCGGGTCTCCCGGACCTGCTCCTACAATATAAACCATCAATTTTTATCCCCTTTCTTACAGGTAACGATATATACAGGATTTTGCGCATTGAACATATCGTATGAACCTACTTTGCGCAAACGGTTCACCTGTACCTGCACCGCTTCATACGTATAATTTTCCTTTTGCGACATATATTCAATAATCTGTGCTATTGTCTGAACCGTTACGGCATTTACAACAATTCTGCCCCCCGCTCGCAATTTTATATCAATTACATCCAGAATTTCAAACATGTGCTTTCCGCTGCCGCCGATAAATACGACATCGCAGCCCGGCAAATTATCCAATCCCTGCGGAGCTTCAGACGCAATCACTTCTATTTTATCTTTTAAATTGAACTTTGCTATATTTTTATACAAAAGTTCTATTGCCAAATCCTTTTTCTCTACGGCATAAACTTTTCCCTGTACTGCTAAAAGTGCCGCTTCAATCGATAATGACCCCGTACCGGCACCGATATCCCAAACAATACTGTTCGGACGGATTTTTGCCTTGCACATCGTCAAAATACGGATTTCTTCCTTTGTCATTGGCACTTTATCACGAATAAACAAATCATCACTTATTCCCGGTAAATTCAAGTTTTCACCTTCTTTCAGCCTTCCACAATCATCACGCAATGCGAGGCTACTTCCTCTATTTGCGCTCTTTCTAATGGTATGCAAACAATTTTTTCATCCGGATAAGATAACCGAGAACAAATATACGCTTTGGCATTTTTATCCCAACCACGCTCTATCAGATATGCTGCTATCTTGCCTGAATTAAACTTATTATCCGTAAGCATGCCAATGATTTTCCCTTTATAATAAATTAATTCTTCATCACTGGGCACTCTGCCATGAAAACTGAGTAAATCTGCACTTTGCCACGGCAAAGCAATTTTGGCAAAAGCCACCTGCACGGAACTGAGCCCTGGTATAACTTGTATCCTTTCTACAGGAAAACTGCGCCGCAAGGAACTAAGCAGTGAATAATATCCCGGGTCGCCCGATACCATTACTACCACATCGCTTTGCTGCAATTCCGCTTTAATAAACGCCATTACTGCACCAATGTCAGCTTTTACAGCAAAAGTCTTCTGTCCGGCATTGGCAAAATCGTTCAAAGCCCTACTGCCGCCAACTAAAACTTTAGCATTTTCAATAACATTCAAAGCTTTCGGCACTACATATTCTTTTGCTCCCGGTCCGATACCGACTACGATTATTTTAAATTCCAACCCAATCTACCACCTATTTGTTTTGCATTATCATCCATGCCTAAAATCTCGCCTTTCAGCGTTACAATAACAGTTCCAACGGTAAAAGCATTAAACACATGCTGCTGACTGCGCAGGCTTGCTCTTTGTGCCAGCAAATCATAATAGCCCTTCTCCACCAAACCGTATTTTTCAATAATCGGCATAGCCGCCTCCGTCGTTTTTACGCTGAAAATTTCTTTCACACCGGTACTATCCATTCCGAGCATTGCCGCATACGAAGCCATTATTTCCAATCTTGCATCGGCAATCTTGCTGTGTGTATAAAAAATTCCTCCGGCTACTTTTACGAGTTTTCCGAGATGCCCGAACAAAAGTACCGATTTTATCTCTTCATCAACGGCGAATTCCAGCATATGACCGATAAAATTACTCGTCTGAATTAATGCTTTAGACGGTAACGATAACGCTTTAGCGATATTTTCACCGATTTTGCCCGGCACAAATACAATATCATTATAGCCATTAGCTTTCGCTACAGAAATCTGCGGTGTAAGTGAGTTCTTAAACCCTTCTTCCGACATAGGACGTACAATTCCAGTCGTGCCGATAACAGATATACCGCCTTCAATTCCTAAAATCGGATTTAAAGTCTTTTTCGCCAATTCTATACCTTTTGGAATAGAAACCGTAATATCGCAGCCGCAGCCTTGCGGCAAAAGCTCCTGTACAACCTGCGTCATCATTTTACGCGGTCCCGGATTTATGGCCGGCTGTCCCGGTTCTACGGAAAGACCTGGCTGCGTTACAATTCCTATGCCCAGCCCTGCATGAAAATTCACTGTTTTACTTTGCGGATTTATAACTACCTCCGTGAATACAGACGCGCCATGCGTAATATCCGGGTCATCACCGCCATCTTTAATCACTTCCGCCTTTGCGCCGTCTGCCGTAAATTCTACACTTTCAATAGGAATATGCAGCAGTTCACCGCTTAAAGCATACAGTTCAACTTCCTTAACGACATTTCCCTGCAAAGCAAGAAGCGCCGCCTTCGTTCCTGCCGCCGCACATGAACCGGTCGTATATCCGCTTTTCATTTCTTTGCGCATAAAAAAATCTCCCTTATGCAGGAAGATACACTATTTCCACATCAATTTACATCAACGTAAAAATATTTATCCACCTGCCCATCTCTCGTGAGTCTGAAAATCCGTATACAACATCTGCTATGCCAGCTGATTTTCTAATCAATACAATACTTTATATTTAATGAAGTTACACCACTACATCGAATGAATATAAAGCATTGTACTGCTGATACAAACACATATATTACCAGCCGAATAAATCATAATACAAATTTTCACGGTGTTTTTCCAACAGGCAATTCTCCTGACTTAGGTTCATCGCTCTGCCTCGCCTTCCCAGACAAAATCCAGTGACATAATTGAAGCAGGCTCCCCATACAGTGGCGGGACCGTACCGGCTCTCCGGTTTCCTTATTAAGCTTTCGCACCTGTCTTTATGAAATTAACATAATAATATTATAGGCATTATGACTCAATCCTGCAACAGGTTAATCATTTTACATCTCATCATATTTATTTAAAACGCCGTCTATTTTTTCCTGCGGCAACTCTGTTATATAAATAATTTTCTTAGCCGGAAGAATATGTTTATTTATAATTTTTTCCAAAAAAATCATATCAAGCCATGTTCCTCTTTTGTATCCGCACCTGTTAAAATGAGCCATTTTCACATATCCCATTTTTTCGTGGAACTTCATACTTTTGAGATTAGGATATGTGATACTTGCATACAGATTAGTTATATTTTGCATTTTCAGTAAATCTTCCAGAATTTTATACAGCTTTCTGCCGATACCGCATCTGTGAAAATTTTTCTTGATATAAATTGTTACTTCCAAACTTCTGTCATATGCTGCTTTCGTTCTGAAAGTTGACGCATACGCATAACCGACAATTTCATCATTTATCAGCGCAACAATATAAGGAAATTTTGCACTTATCTTTTCAATGCGCTGTTTAAATTCTTCCACTGTAGGCACTTCACATTCAAAGGAAATATTCGTATTTTCCACATACGGAGCATAAACTTCCAACAATTTTTCCGCATCGTCTGCACCAGCTAAACGAAATCTGATTTTATCCATTACAATCACCTCTATGTATTATTTTATCGCAAATTATTCTTTTTATAAAATTTTTCCTTTATTGATATTCATTATTGACAAAGTATACCCCATAGGGTATACTTTAAGTGAAAAATAAATACTTCTACAGGTATATAAAACAATGATAAAATCAGGAAAAGAGGGCTTATCATGACTACTTCCGATACAATATCAAACCATTCTCACGACAAACATTCTCACCATCACTCGCATGAACATCACCATGAGCATGAAGGAATTCATCACCACCATGAATTTTCCGGCAAAATTCCCGAAGGATTTAAACAAAAAACTTATATTATTGATAATATCGACTGCGCCAACTGTGCCGCCAAAATCGAACATAAACTGAACGAAATGGCGGAAATTCATGACGCTACACTTACATTTGCCACCAAACAATTAAAAATCACAGCCAAAAATCCTGACGAGCTTCTGCCTGCCATGCGCAAAATCGCTGACAGCATAGAACCCGGCACTGTTATTCTTCCCCGCTCGGAGGCAAACAATACTGCAGCTGAACGGGCCGGTCATTTCAATAGCAAGAAAACTCTTGCAGTAGCTGAAATAGTCATCGGTGCTCTTTTGTTTATTATCGGCGAATTTACATCTCTCGTTCCGGATAAATATTCTTTATATCTATTTATCATCGCATATCTAATTCTCGGCTGGAAAATCGTAAAAACAGCTGCTACCAATCTTTTCCGCGGCAATGTTTTTGATGAAAATTTCCTAATGAGCATTGCCACACTCGGTGCTTTTGCCATCTCGGAATATCCTGAGGCTGTCGGCGTTATGCTCTTTTACCGCATCGGCGAATATTTTGAAGAACGTGCTACGGAAAGAAGTCGCAGTCAGATTATGGAAGCTGTCGACCTGCGGCCTGAAACGGTAAATCTTGTAAAAAACAATTCTACCGTTTCCATTCCGGCGCATGACGCTAAAGTCGGCGATATAATTCTTGTCCGTGCCGGCGATAGAATTCCAGTTGACGGAACAGTTGTCGAAGGCGAAAGCCGCCTCGATACTTCACCTGTTACAGGTGAGCCTGTACCGATAAAAATTGTGCCGAACAGCGCGGTAACTTCCGGCTGCCTCAATATTTCCGGTGTAATTAAAATGCGCGTAGATAAACCGCTTTCCGAATCTATGGTCTCCCGCATTCTGCAATCGGTAGAAAATGCCGCTGCCAGCAAACCGAAAATCGACCGCTTTATAACTCGTTTTGCCCGCGTCTACACACCGATTGTAGTAGCCGTCGCCGCTTTTACCGCTATTGTACCGTCGCTTATAACGGGTAACTGGGATTACTGGGTTTATACAGCTCTTACCTTTCTCGTCATCAGTTGTCCGTGCGCACTTGTCCTGAGCGTACCGCTTGCCTTCTTCTCCGGTATCGGCAACGCTTCCCGTCAGGGTATACTGTTTAAAGGCGGTCTTGCCATTGAAGCATTGAAAAATATTAGAACGATTGTCATGGATAAAACAGGTACAATTACCGAGGGCAGTTTTAAGGTAAAAGAAATCCAGCCTGCAGAAAAATATTCGGCAAAAGAACTGCTCGCCTACTGTGCCAGTGCTGAAAAATTTTCCACTCATCCCATTGCCAATAGTATTGTAAATGAAGCCAGAAACAAACAGATTGAACTTGAACAGGCAACAGAAAATAAGGAAATAGCCGGCGAAGGTCTTGTATGCAAAATAAATGACAGTATTATTCTTTGCGGCAATAAACGCTTGATGAACCGTTTTAATATCATATTGCCGGAAAATATACCAAATAATTCAGGCACGGAAATATTCGTCGCTATTGATAACGAATACGCCGGTGTTTTAATCATCGGCGACACAATCAAAAATGACGCCAAATCAACTATTCAGAAATTAAAATCACTCGGTCTTACAACAGCAATGCTCACGGGCGACAATGAAACCACCGCTCATGCCGTAGCCGGTCAAATCGGCATCGATAAAGTCCACGCCCGCCTTTTACCGGAAGATAAACTGGAAAAACTGTCCGAACTTCGCCGTGAACACGGCAATGTATTTTTCGTAGGCGACGGAATAAACGACGCTCCGATACTTGCCGGAGCCGATGTCGGAGCTGCTATGGGAACCGGCGCCGATGCCGCCATCGAAGCAGCCGACGTCGTATTCATGAATTCCAAAGTCCACTCCATATTACAGGCAATAAACATTTCCCGCGATACGCTCAAAATTGCCTGGCAGAATGTCGTATTTGCCATTGCCGTCAAAATATTAATCATGCTTTTCGGTCTTATGGGATACGCTTCCATGTGGGCAGCCGTTTTTGCTGATACCGGCGTTGCTATGCTCTGTATTTTAAATTCCATTAGAATTCTCTATAAAAAATATTAAAAAATCCCTGGAACTTCAGTCTTTCAGATTGAGGTTCCTTTTTTATTACGTTACAATAAAAATAGAACAATCTTATGACAAACGAGGTGTATTCAATGATTATCCGCCAGGAAAATCCCTGCGATTATGATGAAGTATATTCCGTTGTAAAAACGGCTTTTGCTTCAGCCAAGCACAGCGACGGTACGGAGCAGGATTTGGTCGTACGTCTGCGCCAAAGTACGCATTTCATACCTGAGCTGTCCTTAGTGGCACAGATAAATAAACGAATTGCAGGGCACATCATGTTTACCAAAGCCTATATCGGCGAAACAGCTCTAGTTGCCCTTGCCCCGCTTTCAGTATTGCCGGAATTTCAAAACAAAGGTATCGGTACCGATTTAATTCTTAAAGGTCATTTTATTGCTCAAAAACTGGGATATCCATACTGTGTCGTTTTAGGCAGTGAAACGTATTACCCGCGCTTTGGTTATGTTCCGGCAAAAAAATTTCACATACAGGCACCCTTTCATGTTCCTTCCGATAATTTTATGGCAATAAAACTGATACAAAATGCCAGTCCTGTTAACGGAACTTTGCGTTATGCACCTGAATTTGGAATTTGACCGGAAAAACTATGTTATAATAAAAATACCATCTTATTATTCAAAGGAGAAATTGCAAATGTTTGGACTCGGTATTCCAGAACTCGTTTTAATTTTGGTAATTGCTCTCGTTATTTTCGGTCCAAAAAAACTGCCGGAAATAAGTCGTTCCATCGGTAAAAGCATTAAAGAATTCCGAAACTCAACATCAGACATTACCGAAACGGCAAAAACAATTAAAGATGTATCCGATGTTGCCAAAAAACTGAAATAAATCGAGGTATCTATCTTATTAATGAACTTTACGCATTTTAATAATGAAGGAAATGCTGTCATGGTGGATGTAAACGATAAAGAGATATCCGCCCGCACAGCTATCGCCGAAGGCTCTATTAAAGTCAGCAGAGACGTTTTCTGTGCTATAAAAAACAATACAGCAAAAAAAGGCGATGTTCTTGCCGTTGCCCGCATTGCCGGCATCATGGCAGCAAAAAAAACAAGCGATATTATTCCGCTGTGCCATCCGCTTTTCATTACCAAAGCTGTTATTGACTTTGAATTGGATGAAACGGATTTATCAGTCAAAGCTGTTTCACAAGTAAAAGTTACAGGCAAAACAGGGGTAGAAATGGAGGCACTACACGCCGTAAGCGCTGCTTTACTGACAATTTACGATATGTGTAAAGCGCTTGACCGCTCCATGGAAATCCAAAATATTCATCTGGTACGCAAAGAAGGCGGCAAATCCGGAATTTACGATAGAAAGGTATAATTATGGGAAAAATTTTAGCTGTATGTATCAGTGAAAAAAAAGGTACACTGAAAAAAGCCGTATCGACAGGCAACATGATAAAAGATTTCGGATTGGAAAACGACGCTCATGCCGGCAAATGGCACCGCCAGATAAGTCTGCTTGCCGTTGAAGCAGTACGCCGTTTTTCCACTAAATACCAGATGGAAGTGCCCGCCGGCGCATTCGGCGAAAATCTGCTTGTTGAAGGCATTGATTTAAAAAATCAACCGATAGGCACTAAATTGAAATGCAATAATGTAATACTTGAAATTACGCAAATCGGCAAAAAATGCCATCTCGGCTGCAATATTCAAAAACAAACCGGGGAATGTATCATGCCGAATGAAGGTGTTTTCGCTGTAGTTTTAAACGGCGGTACAGTAAGAGCAAACGATACGATTACGATAGAAGGTGTTTAATATGTTTAAAGCAGCGATTATAACAGCCAGCGACAAAGGCTACAGCGGACAACGCGAGGATTTAAGCGGCCCGTGCATAAAAAAAATTCTCGAAACAGCAGGTTATGACGTCGTATCTCTTGATATTCTGCCGGATGAACGCAGCCTTCTTGCCAAAAAACTTATCGAGCTGTCCGATAAAAAAATTCCGCTGATTTTTACCACAGGCGGAACAGGATTTTCTCCGCGCGATAATACGCCGGAGGCAACACGCGACATTATCGAAAAGGAAACCCCCGGCATCTCTGAAGCCATACGTGCCTACAGCCTGAAAATAACACCGCGCGCTATGCTCAGCCGCGCCGTTTCCGGCATCAGAAAACAGTCTTTGATAATCAATCTGCCGGGCAGCCCCAAAGCCGTCAAAGAATGTCTTGACTACATTCTGCCGACACTGGAGCACGGTCTTAATATCATGCTCAATCTTGACAGTGAATGTGCCCGAAAATAAATAATATTTGCTGTGCTAGTTGTTTATTTTTCTTTAATATAAAGAAAATTTACCTGGTGCAATATAAAAATAAATTAAGAAATACTTCTTCTTATATTGTGCCGAACCGGCAAACTCTCAAATTTTATTAACATAATAAATCAGTAATTTACCAATATAAAATAAAAGCTCCGGCTGTTAGCCGGAGCTTTTATTTTATTCTATTCTATTGCTGTTTTACTTTATATACACGCACTTCATATGAACGAAGCAATGTTTTTTCTCTGTTGCCGTAATTGGAAATTAAAAGCTGAGCGCCTTTTATTTCCGGTACTTTGTAACCGCGGATTTTAGCCGTTGTATTGGCAATGACGACTATGCGCTCCGATTTATCCTTCGCCGTGCGGGCATATGCGTAAATTCCCGGACTGTACGAAAGCAGTTCTTCATAATCGCCTTCAATAAGAGCCTTATGTTCATTTCGCAGTTTAATCACCGCTTTATAATAATTGAGTACGGATTTTTCATCCTGCAGTTCGCTTTCCACGTTAATTGAACCGTATTTATCATTGAGCGGCAGCCATGGTCTGCCAGTTGTAAAACCTGCATGTGAGCCATTATTCCATGTCATCGGACTGCGGGCATTATCTCTACTGTTTTCCCAAATGCCTTTCATCGCTTCCTTCGGCAAAAGACCATCTTTAAGCGCCAATTCATATTGTCCTATCGACGAAACATCCTTATACATTTTTATCGACGGCCATTTTACATTGGTCATGCCTAATTCCTGTCCTTCGTAAATAAACGGTGTTCCGCGCAAAGTAAGCAGAATTGTCGCAATAAATTTGGCTGCCAGTTCCGTATCAGTACCTTTCGGGAAGAAATAATTCACACAGCGCGGATGGTCATGATTTTCAAAATAATTCGCTACCCAGCCGTCTTCCTTCGTTGCTTCCTGATTAGCCGTAAACGGCGCTCTGATATCGATTAATTTCCACGGTTTGCGTTTATGCCAGGAAAAATCACCGTCAAAGCCTAAAATCATATGACTGAAATCGAACAGCATATCAAAGGCTCCGTTTTTGCCTATCCATTTACTAAAATCTTTTGCCGTTATACCGTCTGTTTCAGCTACAGTGAATATATTAGGATATTTTGCAAAAACTTCTCGTTTCCATTCATACAGAAAATCAAGTATGCCTTCCTGACAGCTATCCGCTTTTACCACGCTGGCAAGCCCGTCCGGACCGTCCGCCGGCAAGTCCTCAAATACTGCAGGCTTTTTAATATATACGATGGCATCAATTCTGAAACCGCCAATTCCCTTATCCAGCCAGAAACGGCATACATCATAAAGAGCCTGACGAACCTGCGGATTTTCCCAGTTCAAATCGGGCTGACCTGCCGTAAAGGTATGCAGATAATACTGCCCCGTCTTTTCATCAAGCGTCCATGCCGGTCCGCCGAAAATACCGCGCCAGTTTGTAGGCGCACTGCCGTCCGGTTTGCCATCACGCCATATATACCAGCTGCGCTTTGTATTATCTTTAGAACTTCTGGACTCTTCAAACCACTGATGTTTATCGGAGGTATGATTGAATACCAAATCCATCACGATTTTAATATTGCGCTTGCCTGCCTCACTTATTAAATTTTCCATATCTGCCATGGTTCCATATTCAGGTGCTATTGCACAATAATCGGATATATCGTAACCGCTATCTACAAGCGGTGAAGGATAGATAGGACAAAGCCAGATTGCACCGACGCCTAAATTCTGCAAATAATCTAATTTACTGATAATTCCCGGTATATCACCTATACCGTCACCATTACTGTCACAGAAAGATTTTGGATAAATCTGATAAATAATCGTTTTTTGCCACCATTTTAATACACCCATGAAAACACCTTCTTGTCTTTTCCATTTTTAATAAAAAAGCAGGTACAAACGTACCTGCACTGTTTTTCAATCACTTAAGAGCGTTCAAAACTTCTTCTGTAACATCAACAGATGTATATAAAGCCACATCAGAGCTGATTATTACAGTATAACCATGCTGCTGAGCAACCTGCTGAATTGCATTATTAATTTTTTCCTGTACAGGTTTTACCAAATCAATCTGTTTTTGTCTCAATTCCGTAGCAACACGAATACGAACCTTCTGGATTTCTTCCGGGTTCATCTTTTCATTAACAGACTGCTCAAAGTCCTTTTGTGCATCTTCCGATAATTTTGCCATGGACTGCTGAATGGATTTGCTTTCAGGAAGGTTAGCCAATACATACTGGTAATTGATGGTAGCTACAGAAGAAGTAGCTGACGGCTGATAAACTTCCGCAGCAGAAGCCGTCGAACCTATTCCTAATGCAAACAACGCAGAACAGATAATTGCTAAAAATTGCTTTTTCATAAGATATCCTCCTAAAAAACATTAAGTCATTAGAGCTATTATATCATAAATAAATAAAAACCGTTATAGATTATTTATTATAATTAGATTAAAAATTTTAAAAACCTGCCAACAGCCCGACAATTTGCCGTTTCTTGTTAGACTATAAAAAATATTAAAATATAGTATTATTATGAAAGGATTGATTATATTTGAAAGAAGTTTTATGGTCTAAAGATTATATCCTAAATATAATAAATAATTTTTTATTGTTTATTATATTCTATATGCTGATGGTTTATACCACTTCATTTGCCATTTCCTCGTTAAACTGTACTGTAAGTGAAGCCGGTCTTGCTTCCGGAATATTCATCTTTGGAGCACTTATTTCCCGCTTATTGAGCGGCCGTTATCTTGATTTCATCGGACGCAAGAAACTGTTACTGTTTTCCGCCTGTCTATATTTAATAAGTACCGTAAGTTATCATTTTATTATAAACATGACATTTTTATTATTTTTACGTTTTATCCAGGGCTCTGCTTACGGTATGATGTCAACAGTAATCGCTACAGAAATAACTTCTATTATCCCTCAAAGCAGGCGCGGCGAAGGCATTGGGTACTTTACATTAAGCATCACACTCGGTTCAGCAATAGGACCATTTCTCGGCATTGTTCTGCCAAAGATAAATCCAGTTTATCCTTTATTTTTCTGTGATACGATTTCTCTGTTAATCGTATTCGTATCTTTCGTTACCAAAGTCCACAATGTAACTCCCGGATTTCGCCAGCGCATTGAAGTCAAATCATTACGCCTACGGACTTTTATTGAAACAACAGCTTTACCGATTTCCTTTATCGGTTTTTTAGGTGCAATCGGTTTTGCTTCCATTATGAGTTTTATCGGTACATACAGTGAAAACATCAATTTAGTTTTTGCCGGCAGCATATTTTTTATCGCTTATTCTTTAGCCTGTCTTATTTTTCGCCCGTTTTTCGGTATTTTACTGGATAAATACGGTAATCATGTCGTAATGTTCCCCGTTCTCTTTTCCATGATTGCCGGCTTTATACTTATAGCCATTGCTCATTCATCTTTTATCCTACTGCTCGGTGCCGTGCTTATCGGTACAGGATATGGTTCCATTCCTTCAGCCGGTCAAGCTATTGCTGTTCAAAAAGTGAAACCGAATAGGTTCAGCCTTGCTACTTCCACTTTATATATGTTTCTTGATGCCGGCAGCGGCGTAGGCCCTTACTTACTTGGAATGGTAGTACCAGTTTACGGGTTTCGTGCAATATATATCTGTGCAGCTCTACTTTCTGTAGTTGCCCTCATATTTTATTGCGCAACAATAACATTCAAACGTAAACATAATAAATAATATAAAAAATCCCGCAAAAATAATTTTGCGGGATTGCACTAGTACATAGTTTTATACATTACAGCCGTACTGAATTATAATGTAGTATTTTCTCCGACCAAACCGATAAAGCCGCCGTCTTTATCAACACCGCTTTCAGCATGTCCGATAAGCCATTTATTAGCAGCAAAAAGCAGCTGATTTTCACCTTTATTTTCTACCGGTTTTACTTTGAGCGGTAAATTCGTTCCTTTCGGCAGAACCACACCGCAGCGGAATTCTTCATTATTTTCGCGGCAAGGCGCATAATGCAGTGTCGTTGCATACAGTTCTACAGCCGTTCCTTTCGGTACGAAAAACAGTTCGACATTTTTCGTTTCATACGTATTATTGCTGTAGTCAATATCTTGCTGACGGCCGAGCATCAATACCAAATCCGTTGCCGCAATGTCGATTTCCGAACTACGGTGATATTCTACAGCATTTAATTTATTGTTATAACCGCTGCAGAAACCGAACTCCACTTCCATTCCGCCGAACACTTCATCCTGCATCTGTTTATAAAGCGGCAGTTTTTCTAAAACCTCATCAGACGGTTCATACACAACACCTTCTTTTATTGGCTCTTTGGCAAGCATCGCCTGTACAAAATCCGCTGTATCGATGTCCAAAACCCTGCCATACTGTTTAAATTCCTTGTCTGTTACACTCTTCATAACTTTCACCTCATAAGTTTTCTAAAATTTTTATTTCATTTTTCATGATATGCTTCGTTTTATCCGGCTCAATACCGTTTACCAGATATTCAAATACTATCTGCATGGCACGCTGTCCCTGCCTGTACGGATGCTGATAAATAACCGCTTTTATTACATGCTGTCTCATCATCTCCACCGTTGTCGGCACTGTATCAAAAGCCAAAATGGTAAGCTCGTCCTGTTTTCCCAGCGATAACACCGCTCTGCACGCACCGTACACTCCGGCAGCTACAATAAACAGCACATTTATTTCGGAATGTTTATTTAACATTTCCTTTGTTACATCATAAGAACATATATCATCATCATTATTTTCACGAATATCTATTATTTTAAAGCTCTTGTTTTCTTTTATTTTATATTCAAATCCTGCCAAACGCTGTTTATGCCCAAGAACTTTTGATGAACCCATAACAATGCCGATATTGGATTTTTGCGGAGCAATCATTTGAAGCAGAGCTCCTGCCGTTTCTCCTCCGTTCAAATAATCACTGCCTACATAACAATGACGTTTCGTATTATCGATATCATTATTTATCGTTACCACAAAAATTCCATTGTCTACAAATTCATTTATCTCTTTGGCAATTACCTCATCATTCACCGGATTAATAATAAGCGCATTTACTTTACTTTTAAGTTCTTCCATTATCTTATGTTGTGAAGAAACATCATACCCTCGCATATTGCGCCAAATAACTTCCAATCCGTAAATTTCATACTTTTCCGCTGCCAGTTTTATACCGCGGATGACCTCATCAAAAAACGGGTTGCCTTCTGATGAAAGCAGTACGCCAACCACCGGATGTTTTTTTCGGGCTGATAATGCTTTTCCGGCCGGATTTGGTTTATAGCCAAGTTGTTTCGCCATATTTAAAACCAACTCTTTCGTTTCTGGCTTAACATTGCCACGGTCATTAATGACCCTGTCCACCGTTCCACGCGATACACCGCACAAATCGGCAATTTTCTTTATCGTTACCATCAATCTTCCCCCACAATGCTATAAACTTCTATTTTAATTGCCTTCATGAACATATTATCATAATAATACACTTTATTGTTATATGAAAATATTTTTATAAAAAACATTTTCGCTTATACCCAATCAACGAAATTTTCAACTAACAACTAAAATAGAAAAAGGCTAAAAATTAAGGAAGATTTTACAAATATTCATTTTACTACTTATGTCAATGGCTGATACATTCAATATGTACCAGCCATCAAATTGTGATTATAGCATTAAAGGGATTTTACATATATTAGCAGCCAATGTCTTTGAGTTTTTTACCTTCCATAAGGTTCTGTTCAATCTTTTCCAAAGTAACCCCCTTAGTTTCCGGCACATAACGAATTGTCAGATATACAAACAAAGCGTTTAAAAGTGCATATAACCAGAAAGTCATAGTAGAACCAAGTGTATCCAAAAGTGTTAAGAATGTAGCACCGATTAAAGTACAAGACAGCCAGTTTGTCATTGTAGAACAAGCTATACCGAAATCACGGCTTTTAAGTGGCTGAATTTCCGAACATAAAATCCATACAACAGGACCTGCACCGAAACCAAAACCGATAATAGCTAATAAAACCATACCCGCGGATAAATAAGGTATCCAGCTTGCAGTTGAGCCACTTTCAAGTCCAAAGAAACATACGCCGAGAACAAACAAGGATACTGCCATTATGGCAAAACATCTTTTCAGTGCCGGTTTACGACCGGATTTATCAACAGTGCCTACAGCAATAAACGTTGCAAGTACGAAAACAAGACCGTTTACAACCGTACCAATCATCTGTTCTTCTGTAGATGAGAAACCGGCAATGCTTAAAATTTTCGGAGAATAATACATAATAATGTTAAAACCTGTAAGTTGTTGCATGAACTGTAACAATACACCTAAAAATACTGCACGACGAACATTCTTGTTAGCTTTGAATAATTCCCAGCCAGCCTGTTTTACTTTTAAGTTTTCTTTAATATCATGCAATTCTTCTTTAGCAATTTCAATATTTGTATGCATAGTGCTCAGAACATCAGCAGAATCCTGATATCTGCCTTTGGATGCAAGCCAGCGCGGACTTTCCGGCAGAGCCAGTACACAAAGAATAAGTAATACTGCCGGTATAGCAATTACCATGAGCATTGCACGCCAGTCACCCGTATAACTGAAATACGTATCAGATAAGAAAGCTACCAAAATACCAACCGTAACCATCAGCTGATAACCAGAAATAATACTGCCGCGGGCATTTTTATCGGACATTTCAGCCAAATAAAGCGGAGCCGTATATGAAGCAATACCTACAGATAAACCTAAAACAAGACGGGCACCGATTAGCATTTCTACACTTGTTGCATTACCAGAACCCAAGCAGCCTACGATAAATAATGCTGCACCAATCATCAATGATTTTTTACGACCAATGCCAGAAGATAATTTTGAAGCTACAATTGCACCAACAGCTGCACCGACCATCATAGAGCTTACAACCCATTCTTGAAGTCTGCTTGTAAGTTCCCATTCCTTAGCAATGAACGGCAATGCACCAGAAATAACGCCTTGGTCAAGACCGAAAAGCAAACCGGCCATACCTGCTACCACAAATACGAAAATTCGTACGAACTTCACTTTTCCTGCTGAAGTTGTTTGAAAAGTCTCTTTTATATTTTCCATTTTTAACTCTCCCCCATCCGATTAAATTATAATGCAGCTAAGTCTTCATAGCAGTCTTTTAACTGCATATATACCTTCTTATACAGTGCATGGCCTTTTTCATAATAATCATGTTCTTCCTTTATCGGAGCGCAGCTCGTACCTGCCTTGATGAATTCATCACAAGCTGAAACCACATCTTTGAACATGCCTGCACCTACACCGGCCAGAATTGCCACGCCAAGAGCCGGGCCTTCTTCGGAGGTCAGTGTTTTAACTTCGCAGTTGAACATATCCGCAAGCATCTGGCGCCATACAGGACTTTTTCCGCCGCCGCCGCACGCCATCATTTCAGCTACATTTACGCCCATGCCTTTTAAAATATCGTAGCAGTCGCTTAGTGAATAAGCTACGCCTTCCATAACGGCACGCATCATATTTTCTTTCGTATGAATAGCCGATAATCCGAAAAATACGCCTCTGGCATTCGGATTTAAATGCGGTGTACGTTCACCCATCAGATACGGCAGATACATGAGGCGGTCACTGCCGCACGGAATTTTTGCCACTGCTTCATTCATTAATACATACGGGTCTTTGCCGAGTTTTTCCGCTTCCAGTTTATAATTATCAGCAATATTGTCGCGGAACCATTTTAATGACAAACCTGCCGCCAACGTAACACCCATTACGTGCCAGCAGCCCGGCACGGCACAACAAAAAGTATGTACTCTGCCTTCAGGGTCGATGCTCAGTTTATCCGTATGTGCAAATACAACACCGCTCGTACCAATTGTCGTAAAAGCTCTGCCGTCCTTTACAATACCTGTGCCGATTGCCGCCGCCGCATTGTCGCCTGCACCGCCTACTACGACAGTATCTGTCGTCAAGCCGGATTTTTGTGCAAATTCCGCACTGATATGACCGGTAACTTCCGGTGATTCATAAACTTTTGCCAGCAGATTTTTATCTATATCGAGTTTTTCCAAAATTTCATCCGACCAGCAGCGGTTAGGAATGTCAAGAAGCTGCATACCGCTTGCATCGGAAACTTCCGTCGCATATTCACCTGTCATGCAAAAACGCACATAATCTTTCGGCAGTAAAATATGCGCACATTTAGCGTAATTTTCCGGTTCATTATTGCGTACCCATAAAATTTTGGCAGCCGTAAAACCGGTAAGTGCCGGATTTGCCGTAATTTCTATCAAACGTTTTGCACCGACTTTTTCCGTGATTTCCTCACATTCCTTCGCCGTGCGCTGGTCACACCATATAATTGAAGGGCGAATTACTTTATTGTCCTTGTCCAGCATAACAAGTCCGTGCATCTGTCCCGATAAGCCGACACCTTTAATATCTTTCGGGTCAACTTTTGATTTTGCAATTACCTGCTGAATTGTATGCAATGAAGCATTATACCAATCTTTTGGATTTTGTTCTGCCCAGCCGTTTTGCGGCTGATACAGCGGATACTCCTCACTTGCGGAAGCTATCGGCTGCATTGTTTCATTAAATAAAACCGTTTTTGTCGCCGATGTTCCGATATCCAGTCCCAATAAATATTTCATCTATAAAACCGCCTTTCCAAAACACACTCTCATTCACAATTTTGTGCTCAAGCACATTTGTTATTTTTAATATATCATCTTTGAATTTATCCGTCAATACTTATTTTTGATATTTTTCAGTTTTTTTCAAATTAAGCTTACTTCTTTTCATGTAATATGAAGCATCCCTATTTTACAAGGTTTCCCATGATTTATATCATTGGACCTACTGAACTTGTATCGATTTTCACTCCATCTAATTTTAAAAAAACAGTTTGGAAAATTATTATAAATTTTAAGAAAAATTTTTATTGACAAAAGCATTGTCCGGTGTTATTCTTTAATTGTGCTTAGGCACACAAATGAAAAGCAAACAATTAATCATGTATATAAAAAAGGAGAGTTTATCATGTTCACTAATATTCCAGAAGTAAAATGCGGTATTATTTCCGTAAGCCGCGACTGTTTTATTATTTCCCTTTCCGAAAATCGCCGCAAAGCCATCGTTGACGCATACAGCGCAAAATACGGCTCTATCTATGAAGCAAAAACAACTGTAGAAAACGAAACGGATATGCTCAAAGCTGTAGAAGAAGTAAAAAACGCCGGCTGCAATGCACTCGTTGTTTTCCTCGGCAACTTCGGTCCGGAAACACCGGAAACTTTAATCGCTCAAAAATTCGACGGTCCTGTAATGTATGTAGCTGCTGCTGAAGAAACGGGTAAAGATTTGATTAACGGACGCGGCGATGCTTACTGCGGTATGCTCAACTGCTCCTATAATCTTGGCCTGCGCAAAATCAAAGCATTCATTCCTGAATATCCGGTAGGTACAGCTGATGAAATCGCTGATATGATTAATGAATTCCAGCCTGTTGCCCGTGCTTTAATCGGTATTGCCAACCTTAAAATTATCACTTTCGGTCCTCGTCCGCAGGATTTCTTTGCCTGCAATGCTCCGATTAAACCGCTTTATGATATCGGTGTGGAAATCGAAGAAAACTCCGAACTCGACCTGCTCGTTTCCTATAAAGAACACGCTGATGACCCGCGCATTGATGACATTGTAAAAGATATGGCACAGGAAATGGGCGCAGCAAATCCTTATCCTGATTTATTAAAACGTATGGCTCAGTATGAACTTACACTGCTCGACTGGGCAGAAAAACATAAAGGAGCTCGCAAATATGTAGCATTTGCCAATAAATGCTGGCCGGCATTCCCGTCCCAGTTTGGTTTTGAACCGTGCTATGTAAACAGCCGTCTCGTTTCCCGCGGTATTCCTGTAGCCTGCGAAGTAGACATCTACGGCGCACTCAGCGAATATATCGGCACCTGCGTAAGCGGCGACGCTGTTACTCTGCTTGATATCAACAATTCCGTACCAAAAGATTTGTTTGAAGAAGACATCGCTCCGAAATACAGCCAGTATACTCTTAAAGATACATTCATGGGCTTCCACTGCGGCAACACTCCAATGTGCAAACTTGCCAAAGGCGCAATCAAATATCAGCTCATCCAGAACCGCCTCCTTGAAAACGGCGGCACTCCGGACATCACCCGCGGTACTTTGGAAGGCGACATTGCTCCTGGTCAAATCACTTTCTATCGTCTGCAAAGCAATGCAGCAGGACAGCTCCGCTCCTATATCGCTCAAGGTGAAGTTCTGCCTGTAGCAACACGCTCTTTCGGCGGTATCGGTATATTCGCCATTCCTGAAATGGGACGCTTCTATCGTCACGTTCTCATCGAAAAACAGTATCCGCATCACGGCGCAGTAGTATTCGGCCATTACGGCAAAGCATTATTTGACATCTTCAAATTCTTAGGTGTTGAAGATGTTGCTTTCAATCAGCCAAAAGGAATGATGTATCCTACTGAAAACCCTTTTGCTTAATTTGATATAAAACAGGGAGTGCCTTTTGAAGGCACTCTCTTAAATTCATAAAAGAAGGGATAATTCCATATGATTATTACCATTGGACGCCAATACGGCGCCGGCGGACGCGAAGTAGCCGAAAAACTGGCAAAAGAACTGCAAATTCCGCTTTATGACAGAAAACTCGTCGCTTTTATTTCTGCTCACCTGGAAAAAGGCGTAAGCCTTGACGAACTCGATTTAACATATGAAAATCTGTACGGCAGCGTATCTCCGTATGAAACAATGTTCGGCGATTTAAACGTGGAAGACGACAATTATCTTTTCACACCTCAGTCCAAAGCAATTCGCGCTTTGGCACAAAAAGGTTCCGGTATTTTTATCGGCCGCTGCACCAATTTCATTCTGAAAGACTGCGACAAAGCCTATCATTTCTTCATCGCGGCAGATGATGCTTACCGCCAGCAACGCGGCAATGAAGTTTATCATAAATCTTTAAAAGAACTGAAAAAAGAAGATGCAAAGCGCGCTTCCTATTATAACTACTATACCGGACAGAACTGGGGCGACCCTGTTGACTACGATATGATTATCAACACCGGCAAATGCGGTATTGATAAGGCTGTAAATATTATTTGCGACTATATAAAATAACTTTATCAACAACTTCTTTCTTAACTAAAATACAACATTATCTTATCAAACAGAAAAAGATGCAGTGATATACTGCATCTTTTTTCTTTATTTCTATATAAAACATCAAAAACTACTTAATTTATAATTGCGCCAGGCTTTTGCATCCTATAATCACCCCTTTTTTATCGCGCACAAAATCATTCGGTATCAAAACATCATTTCTTATTTGCTTCACTGCCTGCGCCACCAATGCCGAAGTTACATATACCGTATTTTTATTGGCAGGCGGCAGCCCGGTTACATTCCCGTAATTTATTTTATAAACATCCACCCCATTCACTTTACCGATTAAAACTTCCTGCGTTTCACAACGCGCCACCACCCCTGAAGGCGGGATAATTTCTGTCTTTTCGTTTTTAATAATCGTAATATCATGTACTGTCAAATTAATTATATCCATTTTTTAAACTCCTTTTAGGCTGCATGTAATTCATTTTCTGTATATCGGCTCTCATATAATATTGCCTATAAGTTTTTTTCTTCTTATAATATAATTAATATTATAAGAACTACTACTAGAAGGTGATATTCATGGTAATAAGTACATTGGACAGTATTATACGTTTATGCGTCGCTCTGATTTTAGGTGCCGTTATCGGTTATGAACGGCAGGCACAAAACAAAGCGGCAGGACTTCGGACGCATACGCTTGTCTGCGTCGGTTCATGCCTGTGCATGATTATTTCCATCAATATCGCTATGGACCATTTTCTGCTGTACGGCTATCGCAATGCCGACCCGGAACGTATCGCAGCGCAAGTCATCTCTGGCGTAGGTTTTTTAGGTGCCGGAACAATTCTTGCCAATCAAAAAGCCAGAAATATCCGCGGACTGACAACGGCGGCGGGATTATGGGCGGTTGCCGCCATCGGACTTGTTGTCGGTGCCGGTTATCTGGCTGTCGCCATTGCCGCTACCGTACTGATTTTCATCGTATTAACAGTATTTATCCGCCTTGATATACGGCTTAACAATCATTCACGCCATTATACGGTGCATATCATTATGAAAAACACGCCTGAACATTCCCGCCTTTTAGCGCAATATCTAGCGGAAAAACAGATACTTCTGGAAAGTTTCCGCGTTTTATCCGACGAAAACAGCGCACATAGTGAACTTGTCATCACCATTTCGGCACAAAATCAGTTGAAAAACGGGGAAATAATCAGTTATCTTCTGGCACTTAAAGGCATTATAATGGCTGAAATAGGCGAACCGAAAACAACTGCTAAAAAAGAAAAATAAAATGATAAATAATCTATTGCTGTAAAAAAAACTTCCGACAGTTTATCACTATCGGAAGTTTTTTTAGTTAAAATTCCAGTTTTCCACTGATACGTGCCTGTTCCAGTACCTGCATTACCTCTACGGAATGAGTCAGTTTTTCATAACACGTCTTATAATCTTTCTGCTTAAACATCTGTTCAAAAGCAGTAAATTCATCTATCATGCGGTGGTTGTGACGTTCTTTGCTGACGATTTTTTCCGTCCAGCCTTTTTTATTCACCGTGATTAAAGCGCATTCATTCGGCGCGCCGACAAGCCGCATATAACCTTTTTCACCCTGAAAAGTAATGCCGCTGATACTTTCGGAGTCTTTCGCCGCACTGCATACGGCAACAAATCCGTCATAATCCAAAAGTGCACTGCCGGAAATATCTATACCGTTAAAACCGATATTAGGACGATACACAATGTCTTTCGGTTTGCCGAACAGCCCGACGATAAAGTGCAGATTGTAAATATTCAAATCGTACAGTGCTCCTCCTGCGTGCTCAGGACTGAATGCCGGTGTTATTTCTTTATTTAAATATCTGTCATAACGGCTGGAATACTGCGCATAGTTGGCATGAATATAGCGAAGCGCACCGATTTCGTTCAAATTATCTTTTATATATCGGAAATTCGGCGAATAAATAAGTGTAATCGCTTCAAATAAAAACAGATTTTTTTCCTTAGCAATCCGTACCAGTTCTTCTGTTTCCTTTGCAGCCACTGTAAACGGTTTTTCGCAGATGACGTTCTTGCCCGCTTCCAGCGCCTGTTTCGTATACTGATAATGCACATTGTTTGCCACGGCTACGTAAATAAAATCTATGTCGCTGTCCGCCAGCATTTTTTCATAATCCGTGTACACTTTGCCGATATTGTGCTCTTTTGCTATCTTTTCCGCTTTTTCCCTGCTCTGCGGTCTTGAACAGATAGCTTCAATCGATATTCCTTCAACAGCCTTTGCTGCGCCTATCATTTCTCCTACAATTTTACCGTTACCGGCAATTCCTATTTTCATAATAATCCCCCTACCTGTTTTTCATCAATTCAGCTAAAATTTTTATACCCGTCTTTATCTGCGCCAAAGACAGCATTGCAAAACTTATGCGTATCTGTCTATGGGGTGCATGATGAACAAAAAACGGCGCACCGCTTGATATAATCACCCCTTTATCTCTTGCTTTCTCAATGATATCCTCTGCCGAAAGTCTATCCGGCAGATTGAGCCAGATGGACAGTCCCCCTGCCGGTTTTATATAGGAAATATCTTTCGGCAGGTAATTTTTCATCATTTTTAAGACAAAATCAAATTGTATTTTATAAATATTGCGAATAGAATTTAAATGTTTCTGCCACAGCCCTTCTCTCAGGTAATAGTCGAAAATCCGCTGCGTCAATCCGGATGTTGCAATATCGGCAATGTATTTCACATTTAAAAGTTTTTGGGCCAGTGCTGACGGAACTATCAAGTATGCAAGACGCAGACCCGGCAGAAACACTTTCGATAAGGTACGGATATAGATGACTCTGTCATCCGTATCATACGTTTTGAGCGGAACGGGAGCATTTTTACTGTAGTATAGACCTCCAATATAATCATCTTCCAGTATATACATATTATAATAACGTGCCAGTCCCATAAGCCGCCTGCTTACATATTTACTGTAGGATATTCCCGTCGGGTTCTGGATATTCGGCATTACATACATAAGACGCGGTTTAAACAACTTTAATTTATTTTCTAGGTCAATAAGGTCAATTCCTTCTTTTGTCAGTTTCACGTCAACGATTTTCGCTCCGCAGGAACGAAACGCCGCTATCGCTCCGGGATAGGTGGGATTTTCCACGAATACTACATCGCCGTGTTTTAAAAGTGCCCGCGCTACAATATCAATTCCCTGCTGCGCACCGGATATTATCTGCACATTCTGCTCGGTCGTCATTATTCTCTTTTGTGCCAGATACTGTACAATCGACTGCCGCAGCGGCATATATCCCCTGCTGTCCTGATACGTAAAGGCATATCCCTTATCCCGCTTTAAAATATCGTCTATCGCTTTTTGCAGTACCTCCAGAGAAATTATATCCGGATTGAGCGAAACACTGCTCATATTGATAACATCGCTCAGCCTGATATCTGTCTGCACTTCATCTGCCAATTCAGCAGCGATATCCGGTACTTCCTGCATTTCGCTCTCTGCCGGCACAATACGCTCTGCTATATAGCTGCCGCTGCCTCGCCGTGTAAAAACATAGCCGTTTTTCTCCAGTTCCCGATATGCACTGACCACTGTTCCCGGATTTATTGCCAGCTTCTGCGCCAAAAAACGCACTGGCGGTAATTTATACCCGGGCGACAGTATTTTATGCTTGATTTTATCCACTATTACTTCATAAAGCTGTACATACAACGGCGATTTAGCATTTTTATCCAACATTATAAAATCAGCCAGATTTCTCTCCATAATCCCCCTCTTTTCAAAAAAGACTTACTGCCTTATCGGCAATAAGTCTTTCCTTTTTTAATCTATTTATTATAAATCTGTCCCAGATAATACGTTACAAACTGCTGGGCAATTCTGCCGGAACGCCCGGAATGTTCCTGCGCCCATGCGCCCGCTTTTATTCTGAGTTCTTCTTTGTCCAGAACTATATCATGCTGTTTCAAAAGACCTGCAACGATATCCAGATATTCCTGCTGGTTCGGACTGAGATAATGAATTATCAAACCGAAACGGTCCGACAGGGAAATCGTTTCATTTAAAGTATCATTACGGTGCATATCGTCATCATCGGCTCCACGGTTTTTATAACTTTCCTTGATTAAATGACGACGATTGGAAGTGGCATAAATCAGCACATTTTCCGGCTTTGCCGAAGCTCCGCCTTCAATCGCCGATTTTAAATATTTATATTCCACTTCAAATTCCTCAAACGACAAATCATCAAGAAATATAATAAATTTTTTGCTGCTGTATGTTCGAAGTCTTTCCATGATTATCGGCAGTGCAGTAAGCTGTTCTTTCGTGAGCTGTACAAGACGCAGTCCTCTATCAAAAAATGAATTCACTACAGCTTTTACGCCGGAAGATTTACCTGTGCCTCTCGCACCGACTAAAAGCACATTATTTGCCGGCCGGCCTTCAACAAATGCCAAAGTATTATCCTTAAGCTGCTGTTTTTGATATTCATAGCCGATAAGCCCATCAAGACGCATTGCTTCAAAATGCTTAATTCCGACCAGTTCATCTTCATCGCTATCCCAGCGGAATGCTCTATAATCCGCCATATCACCGCTGCCGTAAGTACGATAGTATTCGATAAAAGCGTCTGCCTTGCCATTTATATCCGTCGCCTTTGCCAGATTTTCCTCCAGCATTTTAAACGCTGCCGAATTATTTTTCGTCGTCGGTTCATAATCATCGAGAAATTCGCATCCCAGCACAATACTCGGTTTCAAAACAAGCAGTTTCTCCAGTATTTCAATATCGTGACAAAATGCCTTGTACAAACTTGTACCTATTTTCCCGCCGGAGCTTTCCACCGCATACGATACGCAATTATTTTTATGTGCCAGCATATACAGAATATAAATTTTTATAATATTGCCTGACAATCCCAGTTTTTCCGCCTGTTCGATAAAGTCAGCCGCCAGTTTTCCCTTATCCATGCTTGCTCCGCAGACAAGACTATTGAAATCCTGTATTATTTTATCATCCAGCAAATGGTGGCATACCAGCAGTTTATGTAAATCCAACATAAAAATCCCTTCTTTTCATTTATTACTTATTGTGCTGACAAAGCTACAGTCTCTATTTGTTATTCATTTTCCTTTTAACAGCAAAAGAAAAACGGAAAAAATTCTTTCAACACTTCGCTCTTGCTGTACGGGGCGAGCTTTTGAAATTTAGCTCACGCTTTCCGATTTTCAAATGAAATTTACTAACATAACCTGTATACATTAAGCCCATATCAGCAATGCATACTTTATATTTAATAAGATTAAAGAATACATCGAACAAATATAAACTAAAAATTAACCAGCACAGCATGTTAGCACAATGAATAAAATATTATAAAAAAAATTATAGCTCATAAAAGAAAATTAGTACATAAATTTTTCTAAAAATATACCTTATTTTCCTTATGAGCTATATTATATATCATTTTCAGCCGCGGTCGAGCGGTATATAGAGGATTATCGTCGTTCCCTTATCTATTTCACTCTTCAGCTGTATCTTAATATCATGCGCCTTAGCAATCCATTCCGCTATGGAAAGACCGAGCCCCGTGCCGCCTACGCCGTTTTTCGTACGCGCCGTATCAACACGGTAAAAGCGTTCAAAAATTTTCTTTTGCTCTTCTTTATCAATACCGATACCATTATCGGTAATTTTTACAATCATCTGCTTGCCGTCGTTAGATGAAGATATTTCTATCCTTCCGCCGTCCGGCGTGTATTTTATACTGTTGTCCAGGAAAATACGCAGCATCTGCCTTATGCACAGCGGGTCGGCAAAAATATAACCGTCTTCATTCAGACTGCATGACACTGTATGCTGAGGAGCAATAAGCTGAGTATCTTTGGCTATATCGGCAATAAGCATTTTCATATCAATAGACTCTTTATGCAGTACCTGCCTTTTTTGGTCGGCACGTGCCAAAAACAGCAGTTTTTCAATCAACCGCTGCATATTAATCGCTTCCGAATGAATTGCCGTAATACATTCATCCGCCGTCTGCGGGTCATCCTTACCCCAGCGTGCCAGCATATCAGAATAACCGCAGATTACTGTCGCCGGTGTTCTAAGCTCATGTGAAGCATCCGATACGAACTGTCTTTGCTGTTCAAATCCTTTCTGTAGCCGCTCCAGCATTAAATTAAACGTATTAGCAAGTTCCTCCAGTTCATCATGCGTCGGCTGGACTTTTATACGCTGATTTAAATCCTGAATTTCAATCTCCTTAACCTTGCGGGTAATATCGCTGAGCGGCTTCAATAATTTTCGACTGAGCAGAAAGCCGCAGATTATGGAAATTATTACACCGGCAAGACCTGCGTAAAAAATAGTTTCTCCCAAATCGGTTAAAAATGCCTTCTCCGCCGTTATCGTGCGCAGAAAATGCAATGTATATACATTATCGTCTTTCTCGACCGTTCTTTGCGTATAGAATATCCAAAAATGCTTAAAATCTATGAACTTCAAATTATCCGGCAAAAGCACGTTGCGAATATAATCACCTATGCACCGATTTTGCTGCTGAAGCTCCAGACTATGCTGCACCTTATCAATGGAAATATATCGCGGTACACTGTCGTAAATTATATTGTTTCCGCTGTCCGTTATGCGTATTACAACACCGGGAATTAGCGATGATTTTTCCACATCATGAATAAAACTCTGCATCTCTTTTTCATTAGCTTTTTTCTCCGCATAATCGGCTGACAGCGTAATCGAAATTTCCGCTTCCCGATACAGCACGTAGTGAATACCAATAAGCGTGGCACTGAGTGTTATCACTAATATCATTGACAGCATAATACTGTAAATAAACGCCAGTTTCAAAGAAATAGGCATGTATTTCAGTCTTGGATGCACGCAGTTCGGTAAAATCCGCTTAAGTTTTGATAACATAGCCAATTCCTCTTACTGTATGAATGTATTTTTCATTGAACTCATCATCTATTTTGGAGCGCAGATATCGGATATATACGTCCACTACATTCGTATCTCCCATATATTCATAGCCCCAAATAGACTGCAAAATCTGCTCGCGCGACAGTACATGGTCATGATTTTGCAGCATATACAAAAGTAAATCGTATTCCTTCTTCGTAAGTTCTACAACCGTATCATCAACCATTACTTCATGCCGTTCTAAATATACTGTTATATTCTTAAACGTAAATACGGACGGCTCATCTTGTTTTATATTATTATTACGTTTGCGCAGTGCCGCACGAATTCGCGCCAGTAATTCCTGTATGGCAAAAGGCTTGGTAATATAATCATCCGCACCGATATCAAGACCTGTTACCTTGTCATTAATTTCATCCTTGGCCGTAAGCATAATAATCGGTATATCGGACAGTTTACGCACATTTTTGCAAATAGTAAGCCCATCCATACCCGGCAGCATAATATCCAGCAAAACCAAATCATAATCTTCCTGTATAATTCTTTCATAAGCACGAAGACCATTGCTTTCATTTGCTGTCTGAAAACCTTCATGCTCTAGTTCCATCTGCAAAAAACGGGCAATACGACGTTCATCTTCTACGATAAATATTTTTGCCATAACAACTCCTCCTCTAAAAAATCTCCTACTTATATAAAACCATGTTTTATACAAAATAAAAAGTAGTATTGTACATTTTTAATCAAATTTTAATTTAGTTGTAATTTTCTTTTAATATTCGTTGTTTATTATATAGGTGTAAGATGTTGGATGTACCTTACCTGAAAATGTAATAAAAATAATTTATATATATGGAGGATATTCTTATGAAAAAATTACTCGTTGCTCTTTTAAGTGTTCTTGTTATCTGTGTATTAGGCAGTGCCGCAGTATTTGCCGCTAAATACAATCCTAATATACAGCCTACCACAATCGCTGAAGTACAGAAAAATGCCTATGACGACCAGCATGTTGCCATCGACGGCAAATTTGTTAAACATCTCTATAAAGACGTATTCACTTTCAGAGATACTGCTGGCACGGAAATCAATGTAGAAGTTGACGACGACTGCCGCTATATTTTAGAAATGGATACACCGGTTCGCATTTTAGCAGAAGTTGATAAAGACTGGTACGGTATCGACCTTGAAGTAAAACGCATTCAAAAATTATAATAAAATCCTAAAATAAATATAAACAGTTGCAATCATAAAACTTCCCTCTTGCAACTGTTTTTCTTTTTTTAAGCGAAAAAATATTTGCCTTAAATTTCATATCATGTATAATATGGATAGCAATAATTTATAGAGGTAAACACTTTATGCAAAAATATGTTTTACAGTATACTATGATAGTATGCGGCGCTCTTATTTCCGCCATCTCCTGTAATCTTTTCTTAATTCCCAATCATTTTCTGTCCGGCGGCATAACCGGTATCGCCATCATTTTACATTACTTATTTGGACTGCCGATAGGTATGCAGAATATTGTATTCAATATTCCTATTTTATATATTGCATACCATTTCTTCGGTAAGCGGTATTTTTTCAACACAATTTTAGGGACATTTCTCTATTCGTTCTTTATTGATTTGACCTCATTCCTGACCCCGTATACGCCTCTACATAACAATCCGATGCTTTCTGCCATCGTTGCCGGCGTAGTCTCTGGTATAGGTTTCGGTTTAATCCTGCGCGCCAGTGCCAATACCGGCGGTGCTGATGTTGTCGCCGCTTTAATCCGAAAGCTCTATTCCTACAATATCGGTACCATGATATTCGCTTTAAACTGTCTCATCGTTTTATGCGGTT
>USIX01000002.1 GCA_900554895.1 uncultured Megamonas sp.
TTTGTGCCATCAAAGAAAAATTGCCCGGCGCAATATAAGAATAAATTTAGAATTAGTTTATTCTTATTATATTGTGCGAACCGGCACTTTTCTAAATTAATTTTCTTGTTTTTCTTTTGCTATCAAAAGAAAAATGAACAATAGTTTCTTAAGGAAGGTTTATCACTATGAAATATGATTTTAAAAATATTTCACTCCGTTTTGGTGTCGGCTCGAAAAAATGGCAGGAAATGAAAAATAATCCGCTTCTCACAGATGAAACTATTCCTTTTTCCGTTGCCGATATGGAACTTAAAACGGCACCGGAAATCACAGAAGGATTAAAAAATTTTATCGACAATAATGTACTCGGCTATGCCGGCAGCAATAAAAAATACCGCCACAGCGTATATAAATGGATGAAAAACCGCCATAACTGGGAAATTCAGGAAGATTGGCTTATTGAAACCCACAGTGTTGTAAATGCGTTTTTTACGGCCGTTAAAGCATTTACGCAAAAAGGCGACGGTATTATGCTTTTCACGCCAGTATATTATCCTATATACAAAGCAATTGAAATCAACCAACGCCAACTTGTAGAAATACCGCTTATCAATAACGGTACATCATATGATATAGATTGGGAATTTTTCACCTTAGCTGCCGCTGCCCCCAATACAAAAATGCTTATTTTATGCAGCCCGCACAATCCCTGCGGCAGAATTTGGACGAAAGATGAACTTTGCCGTCTCAGCGAAATCTGCTTAAAACATAATGTATTTGTCGTATCAGATGAAATTCATTCCGATTTAATAATGCCGGGATTTAAACATACATGTTATGCAACAATTTCCCAACAGACACGCGATAACTGCATAATCTGCACCGCACCGAGCAAAACATTCAATCTTGCCGGAATGCAGCTCTCCAATATTTTTATTCCGAACGAAAAATACCGCCGTCTCTTTCAGGCGGAACAGGCAACCGATGCCGATTTTGCCTGCCCTATATTGAGCTATGAAGCATGCCGCCTTGCCTATACTTACGGTGAAGATTGGCTAAAGCAGGTAATCGATTTAATCAATACGAATAAACAGCTCATCATCGATTTTATGCAGGAATATTTCCCTCAGGTAAAAATCACCGTCCTTCAGGCGACTTATCTGCTATGGCTTGATTTTCGCGCTTTTAATCTGCCGGCTGCAGAGCTTGAACGCATCAATAGAGAAAAAGCCTGCCTGTATTTTGATGAAGGCTATATTTTCGGCAAAGCAGGAGAAGGCTTTGAACGCTGGAATTTAGCCTGCCCGACAAAATATATAAAATCAGCATTAACCCGTCTATACAATGCTTACAGCAATTTCGCAGCAAAATAATAAAAAGCTCTTTGATGAAAAATTTATCAAAGAGCTTTTTTTCTTCATTTTTTTAGTCATGGCAGTAACTGTAGTTATCGCTTATAGCAAATAACATCACTTTCATATAATCAGTATAGTTTTCAAATTCCAGTATCAGCTTCAGCGAATTATCATTTTCTCCAAAACTCTGCACTAATTCCTGCTGAATATAACCCGCACCGTTAATATTCACTTTAAACCCTGTCGGCAATAATATATTTACATCGCCGCTACAGCTATTTACCACTTCCAAAAATCTGCCTATGTTTAAAACATTTAATTTGAACATGACTGCTCCCTTCTTTCCTTATCATTTATTTCTTTCAATCTTATTATAGTGCAGTCAGTCCAATATAAATATCCTATTTCCGCCGTTTTTTATCATTATTCCGCCATTCAGCTTTATATTGCGACGGCGTACACTTGATTTTCTCCCGAAAAATCTTACCAAAATAGCTGCTGCTGCCCAGTCCGCAACTCTGCGCAATCTTGGTAACGCTCTCCTGTGTTTCCACCAACATGCGGCAGGCATTCTGCAGACGATAATTCATAATATATTCAATCGGAGTCATATGCAGACATTCCCGAAACAGACGGAAACATTCCCTTTCACTGACAAACGCAGATGCCGCCAACTGTTTTACAGAAATTTTTTCTGCATAATGCTCATTAATATATATTATCATCAATTTTATCTTATCACTCATTTTGCTGTAACCTTTAGTATCCGTCCATAAATCATCCGACACAGCAAACAGTTCCAGCCAGATTTGCGACAAAATATTCCGAAGCTTCAGCTCATAACCGAAATCCTGTTCTTTAAGCTCAAATGATTTTCGTATTAAACAATACAGTTTCTTCCATTTTTCCTCATCCGGCATTATCTTCACAAATTCAAACTACGGATTGCCTACAAGCGGAGTAATGTATTTCTGTTCTATTCTGCTTCCCTGCTTACCAGCAAGAAATGACGGCGTAACAAGATGTATCAGCTGAATGTCTTTTTCAGTTCCAAAATAAGGTCTTGTCTTATGCAGTACATTCGAATTGATAATACCAGCCGTTCCCTCCGGAAAATCTTCACTGCCGCCAGGAAGATAATACGTTATTCCGCCGCTTTCCATATAGAAAATTTCAATTTCATTATGCCAGTGCCAAGGTACGAAACGACTAAAAAAATCACTGAAGTCAATCGCCTTCATTACATACGGAAAATCCTGCGGTATTAAAAGCAGTTCTTCTTTGTTCACATTTTTATACTTCATTTCAAGGGCACGTTCCATCTGCATCACCAGAAAATATTTTTAATATGTATTCACGGTTATTTTAACATATAAAAATAAAAAAGGCTAAGAATAAAATCTTAGCCTTTTATGCCGTTTGAAGTTTTGCTGCTACAATTTCCGTCAGGTTGGGAATAATCTTTGCAATAACATGAGAGAGAAGGTGGTCATCACAGCTTACGCCGATGATATCTGCTACTTGTTTAAGATTTTGCGTAGCATTTTGAGCAGCAATGCCAACGTCAGCACAGCGAAGCATTTCTATATCATTATCAAAATCGCCGACAGCGATAAATATTTTACTGCGATACAGAGGCATATTGCGCAGTTCATTCAGCATAATGCCTTTAGAAGCATTTTTCGGAATGATTTCAAAATAACTGGACCACGAAGTAAAATATTTGGCGATTTTATCTATCTCCATAGCTTGGGCGAAATTATGGAGCCATGATATCAATTCGGGTTTTTCAGTATAAAACTGAACTTTTAAAATAGGAATATCCTTCAAATCACCTAAATTCGTGCGAATATATGGCAGATTTTCCTTTTTTATTACGGGATCATCATACGCTTTATCCGTTACGATATAAAAAATATCCTTCGTATGAAGTTCTATACAGATTTGCGGACAATAAATCTGGCACTGTGCCAGAAAAGCAATTAATTGGCTGTTTTGCAGTGATAAAGATTTAAGAGCTACATTATTATGCACATTCTGCAATATAGTACCATTATAAAAAATACTCGGAGCATTTATCGGTAATTCACCAAGAAAATCCTGACAACTTCTGATTGTCCTGCCTGTTGCCACGGCAAACGTGCCGCCGCCTGCAGTAAACTGCTTTAATGCGTATTTATTAACAGCAGAAATCTGTGAACTGGAATTAATTAATGTGCCGTCCATATCACTTAGTAAAAAAATATTACTGTAATCGTTCATAACAAATACCTCGATAATGGATTTTTTATAGAGGATAGTTGCTGCCGCACGGGCAAGTCTCCTTCCTCTATAAATCTATTTGTACCAGAGGTGCTATTTCCTAACTGATATGTTTTTATTATAAAACCACTGTTTAAAAATCCAATGAAGAAAAAGTAAAAATTTGATAAATTAATTTAACGGCTCGCTTTGGCGTGCCACAGTTCCCGCTCTTCCCGGCAGATAGCCGTGGAACACCTCGCATCTTTTTATGTCAGGTACATTTTTCCCTTCTTCCAGCTTTACAAATTCATAGCCTGCATTTTTGGCCTTCAATATAAACGCATGTAAAATCGGCAGCTGTTTTAATCCTTCCATTTCAGAATGAATTGTCAGCACATTAAAATCACGGCCACAGTTATTCAGCCAGTAATCAACGATATTGTCCTCCGTTATTACTTTGCCGTCCAGTGTACTACCAAGACATTCATCCATCGTCAAAAGCGTTCCCGGTATCTGAAGCGGCAGATAATCCGTACCGTTCATAACAGGATAAAACGGACGGTATCCTCTGACGTCGCTGCAATAATCAAAGCCCAGTTCCTGCTGAACTTTCAGGCTACGCGGCGTTACCTGCCATCCCGGAGCAGCACAGGCTTTCGCCTTAAATCCGGCAATTTTCTCAAATAAATCAATTGCTTTCGTAAGCTCATCACGAATAGTATTTTCTGATAGATACGGCAGCTTATCCTGCCAATATACATGGTCCCAGCAATGAATGCCGCACTCATGGTTTTCCTTTACGGCACGCACAAATGGTGCCGGGTTCGGTTCCACAATATGCGGAGCGGGCAGAAGAGTTCCGTACATCATCGTTTTCAGCCCGTAGGTACTTGGCGCCTTCGTCCTAAGCATTTTCGTTAAAAATCCCTTACGGAAAATGCGACGAATGGCTTTGCCGGAGTTATCCGTTCCCATAGAGAAAAAGAACGTTGCTTTTATATTTTCCTGTTTAAATACGTCCAGCATGCGCGGTACACCGATATCATAACCGCGTTTCGTATCCACATCTATCTTTATAGCAATTTTTTTCGTCATAATAACCTCAATTACAAATAAAGCCATCGCACTTTGCGGTGGCTTTATCGTTTATTTATTCAATTCTTTTTCATACCATTGTAAAGTGTAGTAAATCGCATCATGCAGATTTGTTTTCGGTTTCCAACCTAGACGCGCTTCCAGTTTTTTCACGGACGGCAGTCTATCCTGTACATCGGCATAATTTTTTCCGTAATAGCTGTCAGAATTTTCTTCGATAAATTCCACATTATCAGCTTTTTCCCTGAAACACGGGAATTTTTTCATTTCTTCAACGACTATTTGTGCCATTTCCTTAATGGAATAGTTGTTATCCGGATTGCCGATATTAAAAATCTGCCCTTCAGCTTGATTATCTTTATTTTCGATAATAGCAATCAAAGCTTCCACGCCGTCGCCGACCCATGTAAAACTGCGACGCTGCATACCGCCGTTTACGAGCGTAATTTTGCCCGTATACAAAACATCATAAATAAACTGCGTAATCGTGCGTCCTTTGTGTTCAGCAGCTTCTTTAAAACTATCAAGACGAGGTCCAACCCAGTTGAACGGACGGAACAAGGAAAATTTCAGACCTCTTTCCTGACCGAGCGCAAAAATAACTCTGTCCATCATCTGCTTGCTGCAGCTGTATATCCAGCGGCTCTGAGAAATAGGTCCGAGCGTTAAATTGCTCGTATCCTCCTCCATTACATTGTTGTTCGGGTCCGGTATGCCGTAAACTTCAGAAGTGGACGGAAAAATTACACGCTTATTGTATTCAGCGCATTTTTTTACCAGTTTCAAGTTCTGTTCAAAATCCAGTTCAAACGTCCAAAACGGTTTTTCTATATAATACGCCGGTCTAGCAATGCCGATTAAAGGCAACAGTACGTCACAGTCTTTAATCTGTTCATACAACCACTGTTCATCTTTAAAAATATCTCCCTTTTTCATCTGAAAACGGGGATTATCCAAAAACTGTGAGATATTGTCATCATTCAAATCAAAACCCTGAATTTCCCAATCTGTTTTGGCAAGTGCCATTTCTAAAAAATGGGAACCGATAAAACCGTTAACTCCTGTAACAAAAATCTTCATTTCAAAAAAGCCTCTTCTTTCAGTTAAATTTCGTACCAATCGGTAATTCATCTATAAAATGGGAAGATGGCATTTCTTGTTCATTTTCCCATTGCAATCTTTCCAGCTGTAAAAGACCTCTACCCGTACCGACGCAGAGCGGATTTGCCGAAACTACCGTGCCTTCTTCGCCTTTACCTTCCACCGGCTTGCCCCACCAGACAAAAAGTTTCCTGCCGCCTACAAAGGTGAATGCTCCCGGAAACGGATGCGTTACACCGCGAATAAGATTATACAGACTTACAGCATCCTTGCTAAAATCCAGTACACCGTCTTTCGGGCGGCGTCGTCCATATTTTGTAGCCCGGCTGTTATCCTGCGGCGTAAAATTCACTGTTCCCGCTTCAATGCTTGCCAGATTATCATGCACAATCTGTGCCGCTACGGTACTCATTTTTTTGAATACGTCCAGTGATGTATCCGAAAAAGCGATGTCAAAACCGCGCTGGTCTACTATATCGCCTTCATCCGCCCTTTCCGTCATCAGATGAAGCGTAGCTCCTGTACGTTTTTCACCATTTACTACGGCCCAGTTTATACATGTCTGTCCGCGGTATTTAGGAAGCAATGCTCCATGCATATTATACGAACCGAGACGCGGCATTAAAATTATCTCATTTGGAATTAAACGGCGAAAATAAAAAGAAAATATCAGCTCCGGCTTAAGCTGTTTTATATGCGCCACTGCTTCTTCGTCTATTTTTTTCGGACGAAATACCGGTATATTATTTTCCCTTGCCAAATCATATACGGAATGAAACCAGATTTCCTCCTCCGGGTCATCCTGATGTGTGTATACGGCTACAATATTTGCCTTTGTACTTATCAGTTCCTTCAGGCATGTATAACCCGGTTCACTGTAGGCAAATACGATTACACGTGGTCTAATCATGGGCATTCTCCTCATATATATGACGAATTACGTAATGCGGCCTTTGCTGTATCTGTTTATAAATACGGCCTGTATATTCGCCGATAACGCCCAGCGCCATAATGGTAATGCCGAACAGGAAAAAATTCAGCGCCATTAAAGTAAATACACCATCAGCTTCGGAACCGACAACAATACGGCGCACCATCATGTACAGAAAAAATATAAAACTCAACAGAGAAATTGCCATACCGCTCATCGTTACCATCTGAAGCGGTGCAATGGAAAAACTTGTCATCAAATCAAAGTTCAGCCGCAACAGACGGAAAAAGCTGTATTTTGATTCACCGAATTCACGTTCACGATGGCTTACAGGAATTTCAACCGGATTTACAGCAAATTTTTGCCCGAGTGCCGGAATAAACGTTGTACTTTCACGGCTCTGCACTATTATGTCAACAATACGGCGGCTGTAACCGCGCAGCATACAGCCGTAATCATTTATCTGCAGACCGCTGATACGGTTAGTGGCTTTATTCACAAGACGGGAGGCCACCTTGCGGAACAACGGGTCATGACGGTTCTGGCGGCATGTTCCGATAACATCATATCCCTCATCCATTTTGGCAATCAGTTTCGGAATTTCCTCCGGCGGATTTTGCAAATCGGCATCAAGTGTTATAACATACTGTCCACGCACATTGGCAAAGCCGGAGGTAATAGCCATATGCTGACCGAAATTGCCGTTTAAATCAATAACCCGCACCGTTTTATTGTGCTTCTTCTGAAAATCGTACAATAAAGAAAAAGATTTGTCTCTGCTGCCGTCATTGATAAAAATTATTTCAAAGCTGCGGTTCAGATTTTCCATCACGGGATACAATTCCTTAAATAGCTGCGGCAGGGACTCTTCTTCGTTATATACAGGAATTACTATTGATATTTCAGGACTATCTGCCATTTTTCAATCAGCCTTTCGTTCCACAGATTTCTTTTATTGCTTCAATTACATCTGTTACATCGTCATCAGTCATTGCCGGGAAAAGAGGCAGCGAAACAATTCGTTCCGACACATATTCGGCATTAGGCAAATCCCCTACTTTAAGACCCGTTATTTCTCCGTAGCAGGTAAATAAATGAAGCGCCTGGTAATGGTAAGCCGTGCCGATATTTCGCTTACTCATCTGCGCCATGAAATCGTCACGGCTGAAACCGAGTGTATCTATATCAATAAGCGGAGTGTAAATATGCCATGAATGAACATTGCCGTCTTCAATATCCGGCGGCAAAATCAGTCCTTTTACATCAGCAAGTTCTTTCTGATAGCGTGCTACGATTTCGCGGCGGCGATTATTGAATTCTTCCAGATGAGTAAGCTGGTCACGGCCAATAGCAGCCTGAATATCCATCATCTGATATTTAAGACCCGGTTTGAAAATATCGTAATGTGCCTTGCCGTTTGCCTGATAACGGTTCCAAGCGCCCTTGCTCATGCCGTTCTGACGCTGCATGGACATAATTTCCGCTGCATCTTCGTCATTCGTGCATATCATACCGCCTTCACCCGTTGTAATGTTTTTTGTCGGATGAAAACTGAATACGGCTATATGATTTTTTCCTCTGCCAGCACCTACTTTTTTACCTTTATATTCTGCACCAAGAGCATGTGCCGCATCTTCTATAATGCCAAGATTGTATTTTTCAGCCAGTGCTTCAAGTGCTTCCATGTCACACGGACGGCCGGCAAAATGAACAGGAATAATCGCCTTTGTCTTCGGCGTAATCGCTTTTTCCACTTCATTTATATCAATATTGAACGTGTGCGGGTCAATATCCACCAGCACCGGTTTGCCGCCCGCATAAATTACAGCATTCACTGTGCTGGCAAAAGTCATTGCCGTCGTTATTACTTCATCACCCGGGTTTATCAGCGCCATAACGGCTAAATGAAGCCCTGCTGTCGCCGAATTTACGGATACGGCATATTGGCAGTCTACATATTCGGCAAATTTATTTTCAAAATCAACTGTTTTCGGACCCATTGCCATCCAACCCTTACGAATAGAATCGGCTACATCGGCAATGGCCTGTTCACTTACCATAGGTTTGGCAAAAGGTAAAAATTCTTCACGCATAATGTATAACTCCTCCAAAACAAAATTATTTATTAATCAAAATAGTGTATGCTCCTTCGGTTATTGTTTCTTTTGCCGGAGTAGACAATACACCAAGGCATTTATCCTTGTAACGGTCTTTTACTACAATTATAATACGCTTTTGACTGTTCCACAAATCATCAAGCTGTCTGCCGTCAAAATACCAGCCCTCGCCTGACGGATGCGACAAACCGAATTCCAATTCACCCTTAAAATCGGCAAGAGCCACACGCTGGTTCGTATAAAATACAGTGCCATGATAGTATTCTCCGTAATTTACAATAAGACTGTCTTCGGAATTCAGACCATTTATTCTCTGGCTTACATAATAAGCGGACTGATTATTATGTATCTGCTGCTGAACATCATGCAGACCCAAACCGAAGAAAAATCCCATAATACAAAGTACCGTGGCCGTACAGCGGAAACGTTTCGTTCTTTGCCAGGTAATAATTGCCGCCAGCGTTCCCAAAAACAAAGCCGCTGTAAGCATACCACCTTCAGCAATGAATTCGTCAATCGTCAGATAGTTGGACATAAACACATAGCCAACCAGCGCAAAGACAAATCCCAGACATAAAACACAGTTAATTAAAAAACTGTGACACAACCATGAGTTTTCCGTTTCAAACCGTTTAATCGAAGCCGCTACAAGTATTGCCATAGGCATCCAGCACGGCATGATATACGGAACAAGCTTTGAATCGGAAATAGAATAGAAAATGAATATAACCAAAAACCATGTCAACAAATAAATTATATCAAAACGATTTCTTTCAGATACAGTTTTACGGATAACGCCTTTTTTACTGAACAATGACATCAAAAATCCCGTCCACGGCAACATGCCGACGAATACGAACGGAATAAAAAACCACCACGGCTGAAATCTATCGTGCATTTTTGTAGTAAACCGCAAAAAATGCTCCCTAATAAAAAAGAAATAAAAGAAATCATGATTGACCTGACAGACAAGATAAAACCACGGCACCGTTACTGCCAGAAATGCCAGTATACCCGGCAGATAAAAAAGTTTTAAAAACAGGCGCGGCCTTTTTGTCAGCATCGTATACCAGAACAAAATTCCCAGTGGCAGGATAATAGCGACAAGCCCCTTGGTGAGTACGCCCAGTCCCATTGCTATGTAAAACAGCAGCAGATATTTTTTCTGTTCACTGCGTTCAAAAGCATAAAAGGACACAAGACACATTGTCATAAACAAGGTCAGCAACATATCCAAAATATTAATCGAAGCCACAATTAAATTCAGACATGATGTCGCTAAAATAGCGGAAGCAAGCAATCCCACACGGCGGGAAAACATCATTGAACCGAGCCAGAACGTGAGACCGACGCAGCCGACAGCCGACAGTGCTGGAACAACGCGCCCGGCAAATTCGTTCACACCGAAGATTTTCATAATTATAGCCGTAAGCCAATATTGCAGTGCCGGTTTTTCAAAATACTCCACTCCATTCAAGTGAGGAGTGATAAAATCACCCGTAAGCAACATTTCTCTGGGAATTTCGTGATATCTGCCTTCATCCGGATCCATCAGATGATACGACCCCAAATGTGCCAGATATAAGTAGAAAACGGCTAAAATAAATAAACCGATAATAAACCCTTTATTGCGCAAAATAAACTCTCGCAAAAAAATCCTCCTTTATTTTCTATCAATGAAATAAAATAACAAACGCTATAATTATACTATTTTATTCTGCCGTCTACAATTAAGAAATATTATCTTCTTTAACTGAAAATTTCCTGAAAAATCATCATACATATAGCATTTATTTAAAGTTTAGCTTAAAATAATATTATAACTCACAGTAAATAGTATTATAATGTATATAATATGTGAAATAAATAATTTGTTAGTTGGTGAAATTATGGGATTAGCTAAAATTGGAAATTCAGATACTTTGGTGAATGAAATCATCACACAGCTTTCGCAGGCTATTATCGACGGCGATTTTAAACCCGGCGACAAGCTTCCGTCGGAAGCGGAATTATGCGAACAGCTCGGCGTCGGCAGAAATTCGCTCCGGGAAGCCATTCGGGTGCTCAACGCTATGGGCGTAGTAAAAACAAAACGCGGACAGGGAACCTTTCTGCAGGACACAATATCTCACGAAGTCTTCAACCCGCTCATATTCCGTTTAATTCTCGACCCGAAAAATACGACTGATGTTTTTGAACTTCGTGTAATGGTAGAATCAATCGTTGTCATCATGGCAATATATAAAGCCTCTCCGGAAGAAATTCAGTCTATTCGTGTTTTAGTAGATGAAACTAATAAATTAGCTCAGTCAAATCAGAGTTCTGTCGACGACTTAATAAAACTGGATGTTCAGTTTCATCTCTCCATTGCCAAATGCGTACATAATAAATTGATAGAAGCCATTTTGGAGACTCTCGTCTTGATGTTTGAACCGTCAATAAAGAAAGTACTGCAAACAGAAAATGGTATTGATTTATGCTTAAAAAATCACTATGCTATCGTAGATTTAATTGAACGGCGCGATGTCAGCAATGTATTCAGCACAGTAGAAGCTACATTAATCGATTCCTTTTCCAAATAAAAAAACCTCTTAATCTATATGGCAATTTACTAATTGCTTAGATTAAGAGGTTTTTATTTTACTTGGATTGTACCGTTATACCAGAAATATTTTCATAAAACTGCACAATACTGCTATGGTCATCATTGATATGACCCGTTGCTTTGAGTGAAATCATTATTTCTTTTAGCTGCGGTGTTAAAACAAGCGGTACCCCCAGCTCATCAGCCGTAGTCATTACATTAGTAATATCTTTTAAGTTGATGTAAATCGGCCCGCCTGCCTTGAAATTGCGCGAAAACATCATAGGAGCTTTTTCTTCCAGCACTGCACTGCCTGCAAATCCGCCGCGCACCGCTTCAAACACTTTTTTCGGGTCGGCTCCCGCCTTTGCTGCAAGCACAAGAGCTTCTGCTACCGCTGCAATATTCAAGTTCACCATAATCTGATTGGCAAGTTTGGCAACAGAACCGCTGCCGTTAGGACCTACCACTGTAATGGATTTTCCCAAAGCTTCCAAAATAGGACGAACTTTTGCGACAACAGCTTCATCTCCGCCAATCATGATTGCCAGTGTAGCATTTATCGCACCTATTTCTCCGCCGCTTACAGGAGCATCAAGAAACTTACATTTTTTCTCTTCCACCATCTGCGCAAATTCTTTTGACGCTACCGGTGAAACGGAACTCATGTCAATAACTACAGAATTTTCTTTTATCCCGGCCAAAACGCCGTTTTCATCTTCAAGCACGGATTTTCCGATCGAAGCTTTGGGAAGCATTGTTATTATGACATCGCTGTTCTGCGCGACTTCTTTCGGGGAGGAAGCCGGCTTGGCACCGGCTTTTTCTATAATTTTTACAGCTGTTTCATCTATATCGTATACTATGAGCTCAAAACCTGCCTTCAGCAGATTTCTGCTCATTGGCTTGCCCATAATTCCTAGTCCAATAAATCCGATCTTCATACTAAAGCCTCCCGCATTTAAATTTTACTGCAACAACTATTATGAATTTACAACTTTACCTGTCTGCTTTATAACAAATATTACAATTAAACTGCTTACAACCATGAAACCGGCCAGTGCAAAAATACCGGTGGTATAAGAACCTGTCGAAGAAGACAACGCGCCTAAAATGTACGGACCGAAGAAACCGCCCAGATTGCCGACACTGTTTATAAGCGCTATACCTGCTGCAACGGCACTGCCTGATAAATAAGACGGAGGAATTGCCCAGAACGGAGTATATGCACCGTATGCGCCGCACAGACTGACAGTATAAATAACGATAGCCAATACCGTATTAATTTCTGCCACATATACGGAAATAACGAGTCCGATAGCTGAAACGATGAGAGAAGTTGCCACATGGAAGCGGCGTTCCTGTCTTTTATCCGAACTTCTGCCGACAGAAACCATTGTAATTGCCGCCAATAAATACATAAAGCCGATAAGCCAACCGAGCATACTCGTTCCCATGGAACTTGACAAGCTATGGATTAATGTAGGCAAGAACATGATTACGCCGTAATAGCCTGCCATCCAGCAAAAATACGCACATGCCAAAATCAGAACGTCACGTTCTTTTAAAGCCTGCATGAAAGTAATTGATTTCTTTTTACGTTTAATTGCTTCTTCTCTGGCCAAAACTTTTTTAAGCCAATCTTTTTCATCATCTTCCAACCATTTAGCATCATCAATTTTGTCTGTAAGATAGAAATACGTGATAACACCTAAGATAACGGATGGAATTGCTTCTAAGATAAACAGGTTTTGCCAGCCGTGGAAACCCCATAAATCCAAAGTGAGCAGATAACCGGAAATCGGCGAGCCGAGTGCCGAAGCTGCTGGGATTGCCGCCATAAAGCCTGCAAGTGCTCTGGCATGATGTTTTGTCTGATACCACTGGCTGAGATACCACGCCATGCACGGGAAGAAAGAGGCTTCCGCTACACCGAGTGCAAAGCGAACAGCATAAAACTGCGCCGGAGTCGTAACGAATGCCGTGAGACCGGAGATGATACCCCAGGAAATCATAATGCGGGAAATCCATTTTCTCGCGCCGAACTTAGTCATTAAAGCACCGCCCGGTACTTCCAAGAGAAAATAACCGATAAAGAATATCCCTGCACCGAGACCGTATACTTCATTGGAAAAATTAAGCGTTTCATTCATCTGCAATGCCGCAAAAGAAATATTAAGCCTGTCTAATATTGAAATTGCAAAGCAAAGAAATAGAAACGGAATTAAGCGTTTTGAAACTTTTCTGACAGTACTGTGTTCAATTTCCGCTATAGAACGAGCCATAAAAATTACCTCCTAAAATAATCCGAACATATAAACTTACAATAAAAACAGCAGGATAGGTTGTATCCTGCTGCTCTAAGATGGGGGTATATTATTAAAGAAAATAGCAAGATAATCTGTTTTTTAGTCCATATGGGAACCGCCGTTGATATCGATATCTTCACCGGTAATATAAGAAGCTTCTTTCGAACCTAAGAAGCAGATGGTATTGGCAACTTCCTGTGGTTCACCCGGACGGCCAGCCGGAATATCTGCAATGACTTTATCAGCCTGTTCCTTCGGCAGGGATTTCCAGATTTCCGTATTGATGAGACCAGGACATACGCTGTTTACAGTAATACCGTCGGCTGCCACTTCACGAGCCAGGTTTTTGGAAAAACCGAGTACACCTGCTTTAGAAGCGGAATAATGAGCACCGCCGAAGATACCGCCGCCGCGTTTGCCGGATACGGAGGACAGATTAACGATACGTCCGTATTTTTGCGCTTTCATCGGTTTGAGCACAGCTTGTGTACATAAGAACAGACCGAACATATTTACGTTGAAAATACGTTTCATATCATCCAGAGTCATATCTTCAACCGTTACTTTCTGCGAAATGCCTGCATTGTTTACGAGTACGTCAATGCGGCCGAATTTGTCTAAAACAGTCTGAACCATAGCGTCAACGGATTCTTTGGAAGTGATGTCCACTTTAAGACCAATAGCTTCATGACCTGCCTGTTTGAGAATATCCACCGTTTCATTTACGCCTGCTTCGTTAATATCGACGATAACAAGTTTTGCGCCTCTATCTGCAAATGTTTTAGCAATAACTCGACCCATACCTTTCGGCGAACCGCTGCCTGTTACGATAACGACCTGATCTGTAAAATCTAACATATTAAAGACTCCTTTGTTTAATTTTTTATATAAATTTTAACGTTTCTTATTTCAGAATGGCTTTTGCCTGTTCAATAATATTTTCCACTGTAATACCGTTCATGGCGAGCAGTCTTTCATACGGAGCGGACTGACCGAACTGGTCCTGAATACCGATGCGGTGAACTTTTCCCTTGCCCATTTCAGCTGCAACTTCACATACTGCACTGCCAAGACCGTTGATGATATTATGGTCTTCTACCGTAATGATTTTGCCGATATCATTTACGCAGGCAACAACAGCTTCTTTATCGAGCGGTTTAATCGTGTGCATATCAAGCAGACGGACGGAAATGCCTTCTTTTTCCAACGCTTCTTTTGCTTCGATACCGAGACGGACTGTATCGCCGTTAGCGATGATTGCTACGTCCTTACCTTCGGAAAGTTTTACAGCTTTACCGATTTCAAATTTCGTATCTTCATCATAAATAACAGGAATATTATCGCGCGTAAATCTTAAAAATACAGGACCATACATTTCAGCAGCTGCTGCTACAAGTTTTTTCGCGGAATAATAATCAGCCGGCATGATAACCGTCATATTCGGAAGAGTACGCAGCACTCCCATATCTTCAATCGCCTGATGGCTAGCACCATCATTTGCCGGAGTAACGCCGCCGTGCGAGCAGGCGAATTTTACGTTGAGGTTCGGATAGCAGATTTCCTGACGGATTTGTTCGCACATGCGCAGAGAACCAAAAACGGCATACGTTACAACGAATGGTATTTTACCGCAAGTAGCCAGACCTGCCGCCACACCAGCGCCGTTCTGTTCTGCAATACCTACGTTTAAGTACTGGTTCGGCAGCTCTTTCATGAATGCGCCTGTTTTGCAGGATTTACCTATATCATTGTCGATAACATAAATTTTATCGTTGTTTTTACCAAGTGTAACAATTTCTTCACCGAAACCGTTTCTTGTTGCAATTTTTTTCGTAGTATCCATTATTTTAAACCTCCTTCGAGTTCTTCCATTGCCTGTTTATACTGTTCATCATTCGGAGCAACACCGTGCCAGCCGAGCTGATTTTCCATGAAGGAAACACCTTTGCCTTTTACTGTATCGGCAATAACGGCTTTCGGAAGATTGTTGTGCGAAGCTCTGATTTTATCGAGCGTAGCTACGATTTCTTCCATATTGTGTCCATCGATGTAGAAAACTTCATAGCCAAATGCTTCGAAACGTTTGCCCAAATCAATATTCGGCATTACTTCATCGCATGTTCCGTCCAGCTGAAGTCTGTTATTATCTACAAAAACAATCAAGTTATCCAATTTATATTTATAACCGGTCATTACGGCTTCCCAAATCTGACCTTCATCGCATTCACCGTCACCGAGCATAGCAAATACGCGATAATCTTTCTGGTCACGTTTGCCGGCAATAGCCATACCTACTGCACAGGATAAACCTTGTCCCAAAGAACCGGTGGAGATATCGATACCTGGACATTTTTTCATGTCAGGATGTCCTTGGAGGATAGAGCCTTCCTGTCTTAATTTGTGAAGGTATTCTTTCGGGAAATATCCCAGTTTACCCAGCGCCGCATACAGTATCGGGCAAACATGACCTTTAGATAAAACAAAGCGGTCGCGGTCTTCCCATTTCGGATTTTGCGGGTCGATATTCATTTCTTTAAAGTATAAAGCCGTTACGATATCGGCTGCCGACAAAGCTCCGCCCGGATGACCCGACTGTGCTTCATAAATCATAGTGACAGCTGTTTTTCTGAGTTCAATAGCAATTTTCTTCAATTCACTGACAGACGTATTTTTCATAATTGCACCTTCTTATTTTTATATCACATATCATTTATGGTATATCACATATCCCATAACCTATGACTTTAATATACCATATGTTTTTTTATTTGTAAATATCTTTTTTGCTATTTTTTTATTAATTTTTTAAAAATTTATTTTAATATAAGTTAAATTAATGAATACGGCATTTTATCATAAACAAATTCTTTAGTAGATATTTGAAATCACAGCTATTATAATAGTTTTATATTATTTTCATAATACTGTACTAAGATAATACAAAACAAATTTTTTTGAGGTGAACCGTTTTGACAAATTTATTATTGATACTGATTGGCGTCCTTTTAAATGCCGGTGCTCAGCTTGTTCTGAAAAAAGGCATGTCACAAATCGGCACTGTTCAAGTTGATGTAAATGCCATACTAACTATGATTTTAAAAATCAGCACCAATCTGTACGTATGGACAGGTTTAATGTTTTACGTCATCAGTTTTCTCGTCTGGCTGATGGTTTTATCCCGTGTAGAAGTAAGTTATGCCTATCCGTTTTTAAGCATTGGCTATATCATTGCCGCCTTTGTCGGTTATTTCTACTTCGGCGAATCCATGACTTTATCAAAAATCGGTGGTATCGCCATAATCTGTATCGGCGTTTTTCTGTTATACCGCTCTTAATTTTTGTGATACAATAATAACAGCTCAAACATTAAGAAGGATTACTATGCAGACAAAAAATTATCTTAAAGTAGGACTTGCCTTTTCCTTAATCGCTCATGTCGGCTTTTTTGCTCTTGGCGGCTATGCTATGGACAATATGACCCGTTCTCTAAACAGTCAGTCCATCCAAAATATGAAATCAGATGACATTACCTATATAGATGTACAAGTGCCAGAAGAAAGCAACGATAATGAAGTACAAATACCGCCGGAAGTGCCAGCTCAGTCAGAAGTTACCGTTACGCAGGAAAATATCGAAGCAGCACCGGAAACCCAACCGCTGGAAACGGAAGAAAAACCGCAGATACAGCCACAGCCTGCTCCTAAACAGGAACCCAAGCCCAAATACCGCAAATTAAGCGACCTTCATATTCCGCTAGGTAAAATAGATGAATCGCAATACGATTTCATCAAACAAATTCAGCTGGATATGAATAGCCCGGAAGATTTAAAATCATACAATCCGACCATAAAAAAATCTGCTGAACCTATATACGACCATAACATTGTTCCAGAAGGCGAGGAAATTTTTGTCATTGTAGAATACATCATGGATGATAACGGTAAAATCATTCAGGCCGACTTTAAATATTCAAGCAAGGACTCCTATCCTGATTTATCACCAGAAGCAGCTGAGGATTTGGATTATGCTGCCTTGGAAGCTCTGCAAAAATTTGAAATCATCCCACCTAAGGATAAAGACGGCAATATAGTCAAAATGCCGTATCAACAGAAATTTAAATTCACACACGATGAAAACGACAGCAGTCTGGATATACCAAAATAAAAAAAGCCCGTTACGAAAATCAAATCCGTAATGGGCTTTTTATTTATTTTCAATGTTTAATAACAATATATTTTTCAAATTCCCGGTGGCGCATATTGTTCAAATCGGTATTAAGCGTCTTTAAACAATCATCCATTCTCTTTTTGGGAACAACTAAAATTATATTGTTGCGGCTGGACCACGTATTTAAAAAATCTTCCTTATTCAAAAACCATCCCTGTCCGCTCGGATGTTCAGAACCAAATTTCAATTCATCATAATAATCGTAAAGAGCCACGCGTGATTTTATATAAAACGGCAAATCCTGCAAATAATCCTGATAACAGATAATAAGCGTATCCTGATTTTTCCAAAGGTTGACAGCCTGTGCCACTTCCTTACCGGTACGATGTTCAGCCACTTCCGTAATTACCGGCTGAAGCGAAAAACCGAATAATATGGATGCGACAATAGAAATACAGACAATCTGATGAATATTTTTATTTTTAATCCACAAGATTAAATTGGATACATTGGAAATCAGCAGAATTAAAATTAAAGGACTGCCGAACCAGATAAATTCATGTATGGAAATAAAATCGCTTTTTATCGCGGTAACAGCTAAAGCTGCTATAATCAAAACAGCGACAAGCAGATTTATAATCAAAGGTATTTTTAAATCAATGTTGTTTTCACGTGCGTGTTCCAAATAATTCGCAATCAAAATTGCAAGCGGAATAAGACACGGTACAATATACGGAACCAGTTTGGAATCAGACAGTGAATAAAAAACGAATATTATGCCGAACCATAAACTTAAATATATATATTCATTGCGTTTACGGCTGTTTTTCAACTTAAACCATAATTTTTTCAGCGACAGTGAACCAAACATATATCCTGCCCACGGAAACATTCCCAATATTACGCATGGAATGAAAAAATAAAACGGCTGATAGCGATGATGTACCGTCGTCAAGTAGCGCAGAAAATGTTCATGAATAAAGAAAAAATAGAAAAAATCAGGATTTTCCCTGCATACAAGATAAAACCACGGCAGACTTATTAGCAAAAATATGCCGATACCGACCGGTGATAAAAGTTTCAATAATAAATTTGGCTGTTTAGTTACTACTGCATAAACAAAGATAATCGCCAATGTCAACACAATGGCAATAAGACCTTTCGTCAGCAAACCGAGCGCCATAGATACATAAAAAATATAGATGAATATGCGTTTATTCGTAATACTGTACTGATAAAAAACACTCATGCACACTGTTATAAAAAATGAAACTGCCATATCAAGTATATTCAATGAACCTATAATAAGATACAAAAAAGATGTAGACAGAATAACAGCCGCCAGAAAACCCGTTTTACGGTCAAACATCTTCCAGCCGGTATAAAAAGTGCAAAAAATACCGCCTAAAGCGCACAGTGCCGGAAATAATCTTACTGCAAATTCATTTTGTCCGAAAATAAGCATAAAAATTGCTGTAATCCAATATTGCAGTGCCGGTTTTTCAAAATACTCCACTCCATTCAAATGAGGTGTGATGAAATCGCCGCTGGCAATCATTTCACGGGGAATTTCCGCATATCTTCCTTCATCTGGATTAAACAGGGGGTAAAAACCCAGATGCCAGAGATACATTATGCACAATACGGCAGAAACAATAAAAATAGTTGTTTTGTCAATCGTTAACAGTTTCTCAAAAATTTTTCCTTTCGACACAGTATTAACCATAGAAATTTCCTCCCGATATTTCAGCTTAAGGAAATCTTAAGAAAATAATCTGAAATGAAACTGAAAAATTTTGCAGACAAAATAATAATATTGTAAAATTAATTTGACTATTAATGAAATCAGGTGATAAATTTGCTAGGAGAATTTCTGGAAAACGTGCGGAAAAATTCGCCGTTAATTCATAATATAACAAACTATGTTACAGTCAATGACTGCGCTAATATCCTACTAGCCAGCGGCGCTTCCCCCATCATGGCCGATGATGAAAAAGAAGTCGAAGACATTACCTCCATCTGCGACGGACTTAACATCAATATCGGCACACTGAATACACGGACGATTAATTCCATGTTTAAAGCCGGTCAAAAAGCCAATGAACTTCAGCACGCACTTCTGCTTGACCCGGTAGGCGTAGGAGCATCAAATCTGCGTAATAAAACGGCCTTCGAACTTGTGAAAAGACTGAACTTCGATGTCATCCGCGGCAATATTTCCGAAATAAAGACACTGGCTACAGGCACCGGTTCTACACGCGGCGTTGATGCCGATATCAAAGACAGCATCACTGAATGCAATTTAGACCAGTATATAAACTTTGCCAAGAAACTGGCTGATAATATGAATACAATCATCGCGATAAGCGGTATCATCGACATCGTGGCTGATAAAACTACTGCCTATGTGATTTACAACGGTCATAAAATGATGAGCCGCATTACCGGAAGCGGCTGTATGCTGTCCGCCTTCACTACGGCGTATATTGCCGCCAATAAACATAATAAACTGCAAGCAGTAACGGCAGCCTTCTGCGCTATGGGAGCAGCCGGTGAAATCGCCGCCGCCAGAATGAATAAACTTGACGGCAATTCCAGTTTTCGCAATTATTTAATTGATGCCGTTTTCAATATGACTGGTGCACAATTAGAAAAAATGGCTAAATATGAACAGAAATGAGGTATTATTATGAAAAAAGTTTTGACAATCGCCGGTTCGGACTGCAGCGGCGGAGCCGGTATTCAGGCTGACATAAAAACGATTACGGCGCATAAAATGTATGCAATGAGCGCTATCACCGCCCTTACGGCGCAGAATACGACCGGTGTCTACGGCATATTGGATGCCGGTGCCGATTTTGTAGGACTGCAGCTTGACTGTATTTTTCAGGATATCTATCCTGATGCAGTCAAAATAGGCATGGTGGCAAATAAGGACATCATCAAAATGATTGCCAACAAATTAGTTGAATATAAAGCTAAAAATATCGTAGCCGACCCTGTAATGGTCTCCACGGCCGGCAGCTGCCTAATGGAAGAAGACGCATCAACCGTCCTGATTGAAAAATTACTGCCGCTGGCTACAATAATCACTCCTAATCTGCCGGAAGCGGAAGTTCTGTGCAACTTCCCGATAAAAAATCAGGATGACTGCATAAAAGCCGCCGAAACAATAGCCAAAAAAATTCCTACGGCCATTTTAATAAAAGGCGGTCATTTAAGTGATACGGCAGACGATTTACTCTGGAACAACGGCTCTGTTCACTGGTTCAAAGGTGAACGTATTGACAATCCGAATACACACGGCACGGGCTGTACGCTCTCTTCCGCCATTGCTTCCAATCTTGCAGCAGGCCATGACCTTGTAACAAGCATTCAAAATGCCAAAAACTATATCACCGGTGCTCTAAAGGACGGTTTAAATCTCGGTAAAGGCAGCGGTCCATTAAATCATATGTATATTTTATAAATATGTTCATTTTTCTTTTGAGGTCAAAAGAAAAACGAACCAAAAAGAAAAAACCTTTTTAACGTTTCGCTAACGCTGCACTGGGCGAGTCTTCGTACCCCTTCTTTAAAAACAAACAATACAACGGCTCGAAACATTTAAATTCGGCTCGTGCCTTTGTTTACGGCAGAAACTTAATTAAGCTGTTAACGCTTTTTTTCTAACCATGCTAAAACTTTCATCCATATTAGAGTATTTTCACGGTTGCTTTAGCTATTAAAAAGAATAATATTTAGATATGTTTTTAGTTTAAATGTTTGAGCGCAGCGAGTTTTTAAACGTTATATCTAAATATTATTCTTTTTAAAGTGAAAATCTCTTATGGGATACGAATTATGGCATTTCTTTTTCGGCAACTTTTCTTTGTGCCAGCAAAGAAAAATTGCCCGGCGCAATATAAGAATAACTTAAGAAATCACTTCTCTTTAACATATATTGTGCCGAACATCACTCTCTTCAAAAAAAAGACTGTTACATGAATGATGATTTTTCATGTAACAGTCTTTTTATTATTTATTAATGATGGAATAAACGAATACCGACAAATGCCATTGCCATATTGTATTTATCGCAAGTTTCGATAACATTATCATCACGAATGGAACCGCCACTTTGCGCTACAAATTCCACACCGGATTTATGTGCACGTTCAATATTATCACCGAACGGGAAGAACGCATCGGAACCTAAAGATACGCCTTTAACTTTAGCCAGCCAAGCCTGCTTTTCTTCTTTCGTGAATACAGGCGGTTTTTCCGTAAATACGCGTTTCCAATTATCATCACCGAGCAAATCCATATATTCATCGGAAATGTACACATCGATAGCATTATCGCGGTCCGGACGACGTACATCCGGCTTAAACGGCAGATTTAAAACCTGCGGTGCCTGGCGCAGATGCCAGATATCAGCTTTGTTGCCGGCAAGACGGGTACAATGTACACGGGACTGCTGACCAGCACCGATACCGATAGCCTGTCCGTCTTTAGCATAGCAAACAGAATTAGACTGTGTATATTTAAGTGTGATTAAGGAAATAAGCAAATCACGTTTTGCCTCTTCCGGAATGTTTTTATTCTGAGTTGGGATATTTTTGAACAGCTCTTCCGTGATTTTGACATCATTGCGTTTCTGTTCAAATGTTACACCGAATACTTCTTTTGTTTCCATTTCCGGAGCTTTATAGTCTGGGTTCATCTGAATTACGAGATAGTTTCCCTTACGTTTCGTTTTCAGAATTTCGAGAGCCTCTTCACTGTAGGAAGGAGCTATCACGCCGTCGGAAACTTCGCGCGCCAAAAATTTTGCCGTAGCGGCATCGCATTCATCCGAAAGAGCGGCAAAATCGCCGTAGGAAGACATACGGTCTGCACCGCGGGCACGAATATAAGCAGTAGCCATAGGTGTAAGTTCAATACCTTCAACAAAGTACATTTTTTTCAATGTATCAGACAGCGGCACGGCAACAGCAGCTCCCGCCGGGCTTACATGTTTAAAAGAAGCTGCTGCAGGCAGTCCTGTAGCTTCACGTAATTCACGAACCAGCTGCCAGCTGTTAAATGCGTCCAAAAGATTGATATAACCTGCTCTGCCATTTAAAACGGTAAACGGCAAATCCTGTCCATCTTTCATATACACGCGCGCCGGTTTCTGATTAGGGTTGCATCCGTACTTTAATTCCATAGAATTCATTACGATTTCCTCCAATAGATTAAAATTTATTTTGCCCAGACGGTCGGCTCTAAAATACTGTGCTTCATGTGGTTAATTCCACTTCCGTCAGTTACACAGTTCCTAAAATAAAATTTACCATTTCACAAGTTTAGTGTCAAGATAACAGAAATTTTAAAAGGATTTTAAATATTGATTAGCGAAATAATTATAGATAGAGCTTGTATCTGTAGATTTGCATTTTGTAGATACTTTTGTGAAAGGTTTTAGGAGGGTTTATTTATGGTAAAAAATATAGCTGTATTAACAAGCGGCACGGACGCACCGGGCATGAACGCTGCTATCAGAGCCGTTGTTCGAACTGTAATCGGCAACGGTTCCCGTATTTGGGGCGTTTTCGACGGTTATCGCGGTCTTGTTGATGATAATATGCAGGAAATGACTTCCGTATCAGTAGCTGACACCATCCAACGTGGCGGTACTTTTCTCGGAACAAGCTTCTGCAAACGCTGGTATACACCTGAAGGCCGTCAGATGGCATATGAACATCTGAAAAAACACGGCATTGATGCACTTGTTGTCATCGGCGGCGACGGCAGCCTGCGCGGTGCAGAAGAATTTGCCAGAGAAACCGGCTTCCCTGTAATCGGCATTCCAGCAACAATTGAAAACGACATCTGGGGCACAGACTATGCAATCGGCTGTGATACTGCGGCAAATACAATTTTACATGCCATCAACCAGATAAGAGATACGGCAGCTGCACATCATCGTATTTTCATTTTGGAAGTAATGGGCAATAAATACGGCTGGCTTGCTACATATACAGCTGTTGCAGGCGGCGGTAATATGGTAATCGTTCCAGATGAGGAATATGACCAGGAAAAAGTTATTGCCAGAGCTAAACAGTTGCATGACGAAGGCAAAACTTACCTTGTAATCTTAGCTTCCGAAGGTGTAGCCGACATGCAGTCCCTTGCTAAGGAAATGCAGGAAAAAACAGGCGTTTCCACTCGTCTTACAACATTAGGCCTAGTACAAAGAGGCGGTTCACCGACAGCTAACGACCGTGTATACGCCAGCATTCTCGGCGAACAAGCTGCACTTGCCGCTATATCCGGTTTATACGGCGTTGTCTTCGGACTGAAAGACGGCAAAGTTATAAGCATTGACCTGCGCGATGCCGTAACAAATAAAAAAGTTTATCCGGAAGATTTAAAACACCTGGCAGAGATTATCTCCTATTAATCAATCTAATATTTATTCGCATAAATAAAGCTGTAACAAAATGAATTCGTTCAAATTGTTACAGCTTCTTTTTCATAATATAAACAATTCCAAAATAAATACGCTGCAACAGCACGATACGGCAACTTGAAACAGACTTGCACCGAACCATGCCGCTATTATACCAACAACAAGTGCTAAAGCACCGGAAAAAGGACTCTGCGTTGCATTGACAATAGCCGGAAAAGTCATTACTGCCAGAGTAATATACGGCACATAATACAGAAACGACTGGATAAACCGACTTTTTATCTGTTTTTGAATTAATGTAAGCGGCACAATACGTATCATCATACTTACGCCCGCCATTATTAATATATAAATATAAATTTCACTATTACTCATTTACGTCCTCCTGATTTACCGGAAATAAAACAGCAGCCAGTGAAGCCAGAATAACTGTAAGCAGAATTATCCTCGTAGCATCGGACAATTCCGAAACGTACGGTACATAATTTGCTATATAGCTTGCGACAAAACTCAATAGAACAAATAAACCGATAATCTTATTCTTGCGTGATGGCGGAATAATTACAGCCAAAAACATTCCGTACAATGCTACGCTGAACGCACTGACTAAACTTACGGACAAAAGATTGCCGGCAACAATCCCCAGTGCTGTACCGATTGACCAGCACGGTATCGTAACAAGCATCGCTCCGTAAGTATAAAACGGATTTAAATAACCCGGACGGGCAATAGTTATCGCAAACAATTCATCCGTAATATCGAAACCGATTAACAACCGATGATACCACGGCGTATCAGGGTGCATACGCTGACTCAGCGCACAACTCATGATTAAGTACCGTGAATTGGCAATTAAAATAACAAGAAACATTTCCAAATATGTAGCCATTGTAGCAATTACGGTAAAACCAGCGTATTCTCCGGCAGAAGCATTGGTCAACAAACTGGCCAAAAATCCCTGAAATGCAGATAACCCGGCATTTTTAGCCGCAATTCCCAATGAAAATGAAACAGCCAGATATCCTAAAGCAATCGGTATACCGTCACGCATACCGTCTTTAAAAACCTGCTTGTTGACTGATGAATTTTGACGAACAAAATCATTTAAATTCACTTTTTCCATGACAGTATTTCCTCTCTTTTTATTTTCCAATAATATTATAGCAATATCATTTACATAAATAAAACGAATATTTATAATGAGTTCATAAGTAATACTAATGGAGGAAATAATATGATATCACGTTACGGTATTTTTTGCAAAGTTGTTGAACTTGCCAGCTTTACCAAGGTCGCCCAGCAAATAGGATACTCGCAAAGTGCTATAAGTCAAACTATAAAATCATTGGAACATGAACTGGGCGTTATTTTAATTGACCGCAAAAAAGACGGCATTACTCTGACTTCTGACGGAAAAGAATTTCTGCCGTATCTCCAATCCATTTACCGCGCCGAATGTGATTTAATCCAGAAACAAAAAGAAATTATAGGGCTAGAAAATAGTATTATCCGTATTGGTACTTTCACCAGTGTAAGCCGCAATATCCTGCCACAACTAATGAAAGAATTCAAAAAAATATATCCTAAAGTAAATTTTATTTTAAAACAAGGTGAATATACCAGCATTCAAAAATGGATACAAATGGGAAAGATTGACTTCGGGTTTGTCAACAGCAATGCAGTTAAGGGAATAAATGTAAAAATATTATATGAAGATGAAATGATGGCTGTACTTCCGCCTCATCATCCTCTTTCTGCCAGCAAAATCATCTCTCTTGCCCGTCTTGCGCGCGAACCGTTTATTTTGCTCGATGAAGGCGACTACAGTGTCATAATGAACGCCTTCCAAAAATTTCACTTAAATCCTAAAATTGAATATGAAGTATATGACGACTATTCCATACTTGCAATGGTCCGCCAGGGACTAGGCGTATCCGCTATGTATAGCCTTGTACTAAACGGCTTTGAAAAAGGTCTTCAAATACGCCCAATAGAAGAAAAACCGATACGTCCCGTTGCTCTTGCCTGGCAAAACGAACACACTATGTCGCTTGCTTCACGTCAATTTATGGGATTTATAAAAAAATTCTTTTCACAAAAATAAGCGATATATATAAATATATCGCTTTTATATTTCCTTCCATGATTTTCTATATTTTCCCGGAGGCATTCCTACAATATTATTAAAAACAGATTGAAAATAATTAGAATTATTATAACCGCAATGAAAAGCAATTTCCGTAATTGTTAAATCTGTACTGAGTAGTAAATTCTGAGCTTCTCTAATTCTCTGTTGGATAACATATTGCATAGGTGAGTAACCCATATATTTTTTAAATGTATGTGAAAGATAATATTCACTGATATGCAGATTTTGTGCCATATTTTTTAAATTAATTTCATCAAGATAATGTTCATCAATATATTCTTTAATGTACACACCTAAATTATAATTTTCCTTTTGATTAGATGTTTTTTCTTTTTGATTTATATTATATATAATTGCCAATAATGCACATAAAATATAATTATTAATACCAGTTATATTTATATTTTGATTAACATTCAATAAAGTAAGTTCTTCAAATAAAGAAAAACAATATGCCATTTTAGGAAAAGTTTTTAATGTGGAAACCACCGGCGTTTGCATATCACTAATCAACTTATTTTTTTCCATATTTTTTATTTGCAGATTTTTTATACCTATTACATAAGCTACCGTATCATTATCATCTTCTAAGGTATTATGCAAAACTTCACTGTTGATTAAAACTAAGTCGCCTTTTTTCAAACGATACGACTTATTATCAATAGTACAATGATTTATGCCGTACTCCATAAATAAAATCTCTCCTATATTCTGATGGCGATGAAATACAGCCAACTCCTCGGAAAAACTGTTTATTTTTTGTAAATAGGATAAACAGGGCGCAAAGTTCAATTCAAAAATATCAGTGTATGATTCACTAAAATCATATTGCAACATAAAAGCTATCCTCCTTCATTATAAAATCTCTGAAAATTACAAGTAATAGAATAAAAAGCAATATTTTGAAGTAAAAACACCTATAGACCTGCCAAAAGAACAAGATTTCAGAGATATACTAGTTCAGAACTGACTATAATATATTCCAGAAGGATGATGCTTCATAAATTTATGACACTATTATAGTAGCAAATAAAACAAAAAAAATCCATACCTTTTTACAAATTACATGTAATTTATCAAAAAAATATAAAATAAGGAGAGTGTGTCAAATATGCTAAAATGGTTTTTAACAGGAATTAACAAACCAAGAATTCAAGACTCTAATGTAGTAAAAAAAATGTATCATGCTTACCGTCTTCAATTAGTAACTACAATGATATTAGGTTACGGTATGTATTATGTTATGCGTATGACTTTAGGTGTAGCTAAAAAACCTATGCTCGAAGCAGGATTTACTGCCACTCAGCTGGGTGAAATGGGCTTTGCCATGATGATAGCTATTGCCGTAGGTAAATGCGCTAACGGATTTATTGCCGATTACTGTAATATTAAAAAGATTGTACCACTGGGACTTCTCGGTGCAGCTATTGTTAATGTTATTTTAGGATTTTCTGATGCCTGGTATATTTTCGTAGCTTTATGGTTTGTAAACGGTGTCTTCCAGTCAATGGGCTCAGCACCATGTATTACCTCACTTTCTCAATGGTTTTCTAAAAGCCAGCTGGCTACGTATTACGGTGTATTCAGTATTGCACACTATGTAGGTGAAGCGGCAACGTATCTCGGTACTGCTATGATTATCCTGGCTTTTGGCTGGCATGCAGCCTTTTTTATGCCGGGTGTTGCCTGCATCGTTTTGGCTTTCATTATGTACCGCTTTATGAAAGACCGTCCTGAAACATACGGTCTGCCTAGCGCTAACGAATTTGAAGGCGAAACCAGCCAAGAAAAAGCAGAACAGAAAGTTTCCACTAAAGAAGCTCAATTAATGGTAATCAAAAACCCTTATGTATGGCTTTTAGCGGCAGCTGCTATCTGCCTTGGTATTTCCCGTTATTCCATCAGTAGCTGGGGCGTTATTTTCCTCCAGGAAGCCAAAGGTTTTGACCTTATTACAGCCGGTTCCATTATGGCTCTTTCACCAATCTTAGGCGGTGTCGGTTCTTTCTTATCCGGTTTTATTTCTGATAAAATTTTTAAATCCCGCCATTCTGTAACAACTATTGTATTCGGCATTATGATGCTTATCGGTATCGCCGGTATCTGTTATGTTCCTGCCAATTCCTATTATCTCACGGCATTATTCGTATCCATTTTCGGGTTCGGCCTCGGTGTTATCCTATGCTTTGTCGGAGGTCTCTTAGCTGTTGACCTTTGCCCTCGTAAAGCTACAGGTGCTGCTATGGGCGTAATCGGTCTTCTAGCATACGGCGGCAGCGCTGCCCAGGATTTAGTAAACGGTTTTCTGATGGATTCTGCTAAAGTTGTCGTAAACGGTGTAACAACTTACCATTTTGGTACAATCACCACATTCTGGATTGCTTCAGTTGCTATCATGACAATATTAATCGTCCCTACACTCTGGGCTAAAAGAATAAAACACGACGAAGATTAATCAAGATGGTGAATATATGAAAATTACAGTAGACACACACACACACACTTTACTTTGCCGCCATGCTTTCAGTACAGTAACGGAAAATATCCAAGCTGCTGCTGACAAGGGGCTCAAAGGTATAGGGCTGACAGAACACGGACCCGGTTATCCTGGCAGCGTAAACTATGCTTATTTCAATACGTACAGAGACATACCGTCTCAAATGTACGGCATAAAGGTTTTTCGCGGTGCAGAAGCCAATTTTATGGACTTAGACGGAACATTAGATTTTACAGATGAACAATTAAAAAAACTCGATATTGTTATTGTCAGTTGTCACAAAGAATGTCTAGCACCAAATGCCACCAAAGAACAGATAACCAGAATGATGGAAAAAACCTTAAAAAATCCTTATATAGATATTATAGGTCATCCCGATAATCCAATTTACCCTGTAGATATTGATACATTAGCCAGACTAGCTAAAGCCAACAATAAAGCTTTGGAAATAAACAACAGTTCTCCGGCTGCAAGACCAGGCAGCAAGCCAATATGCCGGGAAATTATTTCAGCCGCTAAAAAATACAATACACTATTAAGCGTCGGTTCTGATGCCCATTATCATCTGACCATCGGCAAATTTGATTATGCCTTAAAACTTTTAGAAGAATATAATATTCCTCAGGAACAGATAATAAACAGTTCATTAGAACAATTAGAAAACTTCTTGGCAAATCATCACAATAAATAGCATGGAAAGAAGTCTTGCGCTAAAATAAAAATAGTTACAATATAAAACCAATTCATTATGCTGATAAAATTAATAGCAGTATAGTGTTCTATATCCATACAGTTTTATTGGACATAAAAATTTTATACTGCTATTAATCAGTATAACAAATTAAATTAGTAAATTGGCAGAGGTGTATCATGAGTATAAATAAAATTATTAATGGACCATATTTATTGGCTCCGACAACTTCACAAATTACAATAGCTTGGGAAATGATACAATCGCATAATTTAAAACTTATTTATAGTAATGCAGAAAATACTATGATTTGTGTCAACATCCAGCATAAATGTGAACCGGCCTGCCTAGAATATATAAATGGCTGTTATTTGTATACATGCGTACTTAAGAACCTCCAAGCAGGAAGCTGCTATACCTATCAGATTTATGATAACGAACAGTTATTATCACAAGGTAAGTTCCGTACTTTTCAGGAAAAACCGGATAAAATCCGCTTAATAACAATCTCCGATTCACATCTTTTTCATACTGAAAAACAATTTAACGCTATGATAGATAAAATATCTCCCGACTTAATTCTACACAGCGGTGATATTTCCTTCGGTACAGGGTACCAACGCGAACAGTACGAACAAAATTGGTTCCAGAAAATTCCTGAAGTCCTGAAAAAAATTCCTGTATATTATGTGCCGGGAAATCACGATGACGGTAATTTCTACGAAACTTTTTTTGCCACTCCTCAAGCTGAAACGGTAAATACATTTGACAATGGCTATACTTATTCCTTTGATTACGGGAATACTCACTTTGTTATGGTTAACAGTAATCCTTGGGGACTGTTTGAAATGAATGCTGTTAATTCCGGATTGAATGCTGATAATAAGACAAAAAAATATATCTCCGATATTTTAAAATGGGTTGAAGCTGATTTAAATACGCCAAAAGCAAAAAAAGCAAAATGGCGCATTATGGTTTTACATCATCCGTATACGGATGAATTCAACAATAAATACATTGTGCCGATTGCCGAACGCAATAAAGTAAATTTAGTTATTGGCGGTCATTTACACTACTATACAAAAACAGTTTCTATAAATCCCGATGTAGGCACTAAAACAATATATATTTCACAAGGCAGCCTGCAAGATGCAGAAGCCGATATATCCAAAATAGAAGAACGCCGCTTATTTGGCGATTTTCCTGAAGTTATGGCTATAGGACATAACAACTACGGTATACTTGAAATTGACGATAATGAGCTTTGTTATAATTTATACGGCTTTACCAACAATTCATCTGAATTGGTAGACACCATAAGAATAAACCACAATCCAGATAAACTGAAAATAGAAGATATTGAAATAACACGCTTGGATAATATCGGTAACGTAGAGATATCCGCTCAAATACAAAATATAAGCAACAATCTAACTGCAGCCAAATTATCTCTTTTTGACAATAAAAAAGAACATATCATTAATCTTTTTGGCAATAAGAAAAATTCACATGTAATATTGCTGGAAGCTAATGAACAGCGAAAAGTACATCTTTTCTATCAGGCCATTGAACCTGGCAGACATGAAATACGTGTTGAAAACATTGTTCAGGACATTCTCGTTTTTGAACCGAACCAGTTATCCTTTGAACATATGAAACTGTTCGTCAGCAATGAAAATAAAGGCGATTGTCTCAATGCCAGCATTGAAGCAACTAATAATCTGGACCGTGAAATATTCACGTCCGTACCGTTATATATAAATCAGCATATTGCCGAAAGTAAAAATGTATTCTTTCGCGCTCATGAAAAAAAGAGTTTATATTTCAATTATAAATTTGAACAATCTGGCAGTTATCAAATAAGCATAGCCGATCAATTGCCAAAACAAATTCAAATCGAAGGCGGCATCCGCATTGTACCACGAATACACGATAAATCCGGGAATGGTCATTACGCTCTACTGCACGGCACACCGAAAGTAATATCATCTTCCGATAAGGTAGAAGTTTCCTTAGAATCCTATGATGATTATATTGAAATCCCCCCTAGCGAAGATTTCATTGTAAAAGATGCTTTCTGCGGCATGGTGTGGGCAAAAATAGAACGATTGGCACATAAAAGTGAAATGGGACATAATCCGTTAATGGTTAAAGGCAAATCTGTCGGCTGGGGCGCTACATATCTAATGCGAATGGTTGTAGAACGCGCCGGCGGATTAAAATGGGGCACTTGCCATGATATTACAGAATATTCCTGGCAAGGCGGTCAGGCCGATATTGGTAACTGGACACATTACACCATGTCATTTGATAAAAAATTAGGCGGTAATTCTTATTGCAATGATAAATGTGTCGCTCATATCACTGGGATAGATACTAAATGCCAACTGCGCCAGTGGGAACATGAGCCAATATTTATCGGCTATTCCTATATAGGTCATATTATCCCAGAAATAAACCGTCCTAAATATTTCACGCATATGCCTGCTAAAATCAGTCAAGTAAGATTTTATACAAATAATATTACCAGCGTAGAAAACGCTTTTATTGATAAACATCCCGAACAGCAAGGACCAAAATATACCGATTTGGCCGTATGGCTGGATTTCAAAGATATTCTTACCATAGGAACACATATTACACAGTGGCGTCATCCGGCTATTTACAATCCTGAATTCAAAACAGCTAAAAAATACTGGCAGTTTAGGCAGCTAAAAATAAAAGCTGTTATTCCGATACGTGCATCTATAAAAACTACGGTCGAAGTATCTGATGATGGTTCCACCGTAAAGAATGCAAAAAAAATCACCGTAAAAGACGGTACAAATTATATTGATCTATCCTGTCTGCCTCAAGCACAGTACATTCGTCTCATTACAGAAATGACAGCTGATGTAGGCAGCGATGGAACTTTTATCCCTGAACTGAAAGAATACCAGATATCCGCTTCCAACGGATTGAATTTCACAGACATAAACTGGTCCACACGCAATGACTGGGAAAAAGGTACTTTCACAGGAGCCACGGGTTTTGCGCCTGTAGGACGTCTGCGTGAATATCCTGAATACACGGATATAATTCACGGTTAAAAAAGTTGTGCAAAGTGACGAAAGTTACTTCCATCATAAAATCTTCTCTCTTTAAAACTCATTCATTAATTTGAATGAGTTTTTTTTATAATAAACAAGATATTTAAGTATATTCGACAATAATATAACAATAATTTATAGATAATAAAAACTGATAGTTGATATAATTCAAATATATTGAAAATTAATAAATAAATCTAGATTTATAAAACAATTTATTAAAATCAAGGAGTATCATTATGAAAGTCAATTTGTTAAACAAAAAAATTTTAGGCACTCTTTTAGCTACTTTAATCTGCTGTAGTACAGCTCTGGCAGCTGAACCAGCAGAAGGCGTACAAATCTTAAAATATGACAGACCGGCTAATATGTCATATCTGCCGGACAATTTCCGTACGGCACAAAGCATTTACAAAAGTCCCAACCAAAATACACCATCCAGAGAAGGCTTGGATAAACTGAGACTATCCGGCAGCAGTTTCTTTGCAAAAAAAGAATTCAGTGAAATGATGAAATATCTGCCTCAAAAAGATGTTGTTATTCTAGATTTACGCAATGAATCACACGGTTATATCAATGATAACGCTATAAGCTGGTACAGCAGATACAAGACTATCAACAAAGGTTTAACTGCAGCGCAAATTGATAAACGCGAACATGAATTATTAAATAATGCTCTCAATAATAAAAATGTTGATATTGCTATACAAAATAAAGATAAATCCGTAAAAGCTTTCATTAATGAAAAAGTTGATTCCGTTATGACGGAAAAAGAATTTGTCGAATCACAGGGCATAAAATACCATCGTATTCCTGTAATGGATTACAGTGCACCTACCGTTCAAAATGTTGATGATTTCTTATCCTTCTATAAAAGCCTGCCAAAAAATGCGTGGATACATGCCCATTGTGAAGCCGGTGTAGGTCGTACTACTATGTTTTTAAGCATGATTGATATGATAAATAATGCTGATAAACTAAGCTATGATGAAATTATGTCTCGTCAGGTATTACTCGGCGGACAGGATGTTAGAAAATCCACTTCTAGTGACCCGTATAAAAAAGCAAATTATCCGAAACGTGCTGCTTTTACTAAACATTTTTATGATTATGTCAAAGCAAATCCAGATTTAAAAATGTCGTACAGTGCATGGGCAAAACAGCAGGGATATCAAGATTAATTATTAATCATCTACACTTAATACGTTAGGAAGTTTTACTATGAAAAAATTAGTCCAAAAGAAAATGCTATTGTCTTTAGCAATTTCATTTTCCGTAATGTTGGAAACTGTAAGTATCAGCTTCGCTGAACAAATAACAGAAAAAACTCCAACGCCGACAGTACCCGTTGTCGCAAAAGTCAACCAACAGAATTTAAACATCGTAAAAAATGGACCAGCTCTTGCCTTAAAAATAGACAGACAGGATATTTATCAACTGCCACGCAATTTTCGCACAGGCAATGATAAATTCACCGGCATAACAAAAGACGGTAAAATTCCTTCCAGAGTCGGCATGGATAAAATGAATGTATCGGCCAGCAGTACTTTTTCCGAAAAAGAACTCGAAGCAATTTTAGACAATATTCCTGTAAAACCAAACCAGTTCTACGATATCGACCTCAGAGGTGAATCACATGGTTATATAAACGGAACTTCCGTCAGCTGGTTCGCCGACCATAATTGGGGTAATGATGGCAGAAGTCAGGAAATAATTGAAAATCTGGAAAAAGAACAATTAGAACAAGTAAAAAATTCCTCACCTGTTATGATTTACCGTTTTGATGATAGCAAAAACGTTCTGCTTACTCCAACAGTAATGGACGTAAATAAAGTACGTACAGAAGAAGAACTGGTTAAAGACCACGGTGCTAATTATTTCAGACTGGCACTTTCAGACCATTTCCGCCCTGAAGATGGCGATGTTGACAAATTCCTCAACTTCTATAAGCAATTGCCGAAAGATGCCTGGCTACATTACCATTGCTTTGCCGGTATGGGACGTACGACAATCTTCATGGTAATGCACGATATTTTAAAAAATGCTAAAAATGTAAGTTTTGATGATATCATTCAGCGCCAGAAGCTCATCGGTATTGTCGATTTAAGCGAAATTCCGGATAGTAAAAAAAATTGGGGAAGAAAAGCATATATCGAACGATACCAGTTTGTAAAACATTTTTATGACTATGTAAAAGCAAATCCTAATTTGAAAAAATCCTGGTCGCAATGGGCCAAAGAACACAGTTATGAAACATATACACCGGATTATGCTGGTTATATCTGGCGAATTGACGCCGAAAACAAAACCGAATTGCCGAGAAATTTCCGCACTTCCAATTCTAATTTCAAAACAGTAAATCCGAAATATGATTTAGATGCAAATTACATTCCGTCGAAAAAAGGATTAGATACATTAAATGTTTCCGGCAGTGCTCAATTTTCCGTCAGTCAATTTCAGGAACTTGTCAAAAATCTAAAATCACAGACTGTAAATCCGATTTATATCATCGATTTAAGACAGGAATCACACGGTTTCTTTAATAATAGTAAAGCCGTAAGCTGGTACGGCCACCGTGATTGGTCCAATATTGATAAAACAATCAGTCAAATTATCAAAGATGAACATAATCGTTTAAATGATGCTAAAAATAAAACGGTAATTACGGGTATCATTAAATCCGATAAAACAGTCAGCACAGATAAAGAAAACGTAAAATCAGTATTGACAGAAAAAGAATTAGTGGAACGCGCCGGCTTAAATTATGTGCGTATTACAGCTACTGACCATGTATGGCCGTCGCCAGAAAATATTGACCAATTTATCAATCTGTACAAGAAACTGCCGCAAAAATCATGGCTGCATTTCCACTGCGAGGCTGGTGAAGGACGTACTACAGCTTATATGGCAATGTATGATATGATGAAAAATCCCGATGTATCCTTAAAGGATATTCTGTACCGTCAGCATTTACTCGGCGGTAATTATGTTGCTTATACTATAAAAAATCCAAAATCCAGTGAATGGAAAGCAGATTATTATCATCAAAAGGCACAGATGATTAATAAATTCTATCAGTACGTTCAGGAAAATCATCAGGATAATTACCAAACTTCCTGGTCCGACTGGTTAAAAACACATGAATAACAACAAAGGTATTGCAGTGAAGCCTATTTCGATAACACCTTCACTGCAATACTTAATATACTACAGTAAATATTAAAACTCGGAGAAATTATCATGTATAAAAAATTTTTTTCTATGACAATACCAATGATATTAACAACAGCCGCAACAACCGGCATAACATTTGCCGCTTCCAATCCTTTCAGCGATGTTCCAACCGACAGCTGGGCATACGAAGCAGTCAATCAACTTGCCCATGACGGAGTAATAGACGGATATCCTGATGGTACCTACAGAGGACAAAAGAATATGACCCGTTTTGAAATGGCGCAAATTGTTGCCAGAGCCATGACGAAAACAGATTTATCTAAAGCAGATAAAGCAACAGTCGATAAACTTGCAGCCGAATTCAGTGAAGAATTAAATAATTTGGGTGTACGTGTTTCCGACCTCGAAAAAAAATCCGACAATCTCAAATGGAGCGGAAAATTAAAATACAAATATAAACAGCAAAACCATGATGTCGGTAAAGATAAACGCTCCAATAAAATAGAAGTCCGCATGGAGCCTAAAGCCTATATTGGTGATACCGGCTGGACGGCCAATGCCCGTATCAAATATGTATTTCAACCAGAAAAAGCTTCCAATGCAGACATGACCGTAGACCGTGCCTATGTAAAAGGGCCGTTATTTGGTACCACTGTAACGGCAGGTCTTACACCAATAGATGTCACCCAAGGCGTATTATTCGATGATGCTTTAACTGGTATTACATCTGAATTCGGCAGTGATGTGCTCAACACAAAAATATATCTAGGACGCTACAGTGAAGTCGGTCATGATAACAAAGAAGACAACCAATCTAACAAGGATATCACCGCCGATTATTACGGCGTGCAATTTGATTATACACCAACTGATAAACTGGCCTTAAACGCCGGTTATATAAACTTAAACGGACTTGATAATAATAAATTAATCACGGTAAAAGATAATGAAGCCAATATCTGGTACGCCGGAACCGATTATGAATTTATAGATAATCTACATTTTGTCGGTGAATTCGTCCAAAATACCGATGCTGAAAAATACAAGAATGCTTACTTTATGGAACTCCGCTATAAAGAAGCCAAAGCGCATGACCCAGGTTCCTGGGGAATGTATGCTGGCTATCGCAGTTTTGGCGATAACGTTACCATTGAAACAAATTTTGATGATGCTGATGCCAATCAAAAAGGTTTTGTTCTCGGTGCTTCCTATACATTTGCTGATAATATCATGGGACAGTTGCAATACTTCAATGGTAAAGATATTTCTACTGATACAGATGCTGATACTGTTTATGGTAATATCGAATTTAAATTCTAATAACCACCTACTCAAATAAAAAAAGAGTTATAACAAAACCATTTTATGCTTTGTTATAACTCTTTTTTCTCTAGTTAATTAGTTTTTTGGCAAGTTCCACTGCTTCCACGCCGTCAGCGGCATAAGCATCAGCGCCGACTTTATCTGCATATTCTCTCGTTACTACGGCTCCGCCAATCATCACTTTTGTATTAAAACCGCTTTTTTTCAATTCTGCCATAACTTCATCTATTTGAGTAATAGTCGTTGTCATCAAAGAACATAAACCTATCATATCGGCGTTATTTTCCCTTGCCGCTTTTATGATAGTTTCTTTATCTACATCTTTACCGAGATCGATGACACGATAACCGTTATTTTCCAAAAGCGCAGCTACAATGTTCTTACCCAAATCATGGATATCGCCTTTTACTGTTGCTATGACGATTTTTCCCTTATCATTGATACTGTCAGCCGGGATATATTCTTTTATTTTTAAGAAGGCTTCTCTCATGGCCTCTGCCGAAAGCATTACCTGCGGCAAAAATATTTTTTTCGCACCGAAATCCTTGCCTACTACATTCATTGCCGCGCTAAGTGCTTTATCGGTAATTTCATTCGGTTTATATCCGTCATCCAGCGCTTTCTGCACCATATCGGCAATTGCTTCTTTTTCACCGCTGATAATAGCATTTTTTATATCTTCAATTATATTACCGCTCAATGCTGCCGTTTTTGCTTTAGCCACCGGCACGTTCTGTCCGGAATGATTTAAACTGTAATCACGGCCGCTCGGGTCTTTACCCAATAGAGCACTCGCTGCTGACAGCACATTTTGCATACTGTCATCATACGGGTTCATAATCGGCGCATCAAGACCTGCTGCCAAACACATTGCAAAAAACGTGCTGTTTATAAGCGGGCGGTTCGGTAAGCCAAAGGAAATATTGCTAAGACCCATTGTAGTAGGCGCGCCTATATGCTTGCGATACAGCCGCAGCGTTTCCAAAACTTCATTGCAGGCATCTTTATCCGCCGCAATCGTCATGACAAGTGCATCAAGCAGAAAATCACTGTCTTTTAAACCGTATTTTTTCGCTTCGGCTATAATTTTCTGAGCTACAACCAATCTATCCTCTGCTTTTTTTGGTATGCCTTCTTCTGACAAAGGCAGACATAAAATAGCCGCACCATACCGTTTCGCTAACGGAATAAAATATTTAAGTCTGTCCGGCTCTGCACTGACGGAATTGATAAGTGCCCGTCCCGGATATGCTTTAAGCCCTGCTTCCAACGCTTTGGCATCACTTGTATCAATAGCCAGCGGCGTATTTACAAGCTGCGATATTTCCATAACAGCTTTTGCCATAGCCTCTTCCTGATCAATTCCTGCTACGCCCATATTCACATCCAGAATTTGCGCGCCTGCCTGTGTCTGCTCAATTGCCTCGCGCTTAACAGAAATAAACGAACCGTTTCTTATCTCCGCCGCCAGTTTTTTACGACCTGTCGGATTAATCCGCTCACCGATTAAACGAGTCGGCAAATCTCTGCCGATAAATACCGTCTTGGAACGGCTGGCAAGCGCCAGATTTTCACTCGGCATTTTGCGTACCGGTTCTTTCACTCCTTCAAGCGCTTTTTTTATCGCTCTGATATGTTCCGGTGTTGTACCGCAACAGCCGCCGATGAAAGTAGCTCCTGCTTTTACCAGCTCCGGCGCCCATTTGCCAAAATCCTCCGGCGTCATTGGAAAAACCGTCTTTCCGTCTATAAGATGCGGCATTCCGGCATTCGGCTGAATACTGATAGGACAAGCGCAGTTTTCCGCCAGCTCTTTTACTATCGGCACCAGCTGCTCAGGTCCAAGCGAACAGTTTGCTCCGATAATATCTGCTCCCATTGCCGATAAAATAACGGCTGCCGACTGCGGGTCCGTTCCCGTTACGGTGCGTCCGTCTTCACTAAACGACAGCTGACAGATTACAGGCAGATTGCAGGCATCTTTGGCAGCCAGCAGTGCCGCACGCATTTCCTGAATTTCAATACATGTTTCAATCAAAATATAATCCGCTCCGGCAGAAGCTAAAATTTTTGCCTGTTCCAGATAATTTTTATAAACATCATCAAAATCCAACTCGCCGAGCGGCTTTATAAAGCCTCCCGTCGGTCCCATAGCTCCGGCTATTTTGGCTTTGCCGCCGGAAGCTATTTTCACATTCTGCACGGCAGCTCTGTTTACTTCCTCCATACGGTCAGATAAATTATATTCTGCCAATTTTATGCCTGAAGCACCAAAAGTATTTGTTTCTATTATATCCGAACCTGCCTCAAAATAAGCACGATGCACTTCCTGCACCAGTTTCGGATTGGTTATATTTAAAAGTTCCGGACAATCACCCGGTTTCATTCCTGCATTTTGCAGCATAGTGCCGATGGCACCGTCAAAAATCTGTATCATAAATATTAATTCCCTTCATTTGAAAATTCATCTTTCACAATAGGTTCGAAAGCTCTCGTTCGAAAATTGCAATCTGTCTTCGGGCAGAATTTGCATGACTGTTTTTCCGTTTCCACATCGTCCGTTTTTGGTACAAGACCGATTATAGCCGTAATCGATTTACGTGGCGTAAGCATAAGTGACGACGTTACACTTATACCGATTTCTTCCGCTTTGGAAAGTTCCAGCATACGCATCTGACATTCAATAGGCCAGTCACCATAACCGGGACTGAACCGCCAGCGGCGCACGAAGCCTTTCACAGCAAATTTCTGGTCAACCGTTTTTTCAATGCCATCTGCTACCTGTTCTACCGCCGTAGTGGCAGCGGCATCCATAAGCACGGCTAGAGTATATTCGCCGTCTTTAAAACGACGCGCTATCTCTTCTTCCACCGCCTCACCGATAGTAACCGCCATAATAATGACTTTCTGCGCGCGGCAGAGATGTTGAGTTACTTTCTTACCTTCCAGCTTAAACGGTACAGGCGCAAGCACTATACCGTTTTGTGCATCATAATCATAAACTTCCCATGAACCGCACGGTTCGGCAGAATATAAAATTTCACGGCATGCTTCCTTTACCGTTTTTTTATTAAAATCCGGTGCTTTATTCAACCCGGCATAACGTCTCGTCTCCTTGATATCAATCGACATTAACGCTGTATTGTATTTAGGCATGATATATCTTCCTTTAAAATAGTATCTAATGCAAAATTGTATCATAAAAGTGAACATATTTACACTGGCAAAAAATAATTTTATTTTTTATTGCCATTCTTTCCGTTCATAAGCTACAATATATTAGTTATATCAGTTGAATTAATCAGAGAAAGGAAGCTTCCATGGAATATTTACAGATAGATGAAATTCTGCCAAATCCGTTTCAGCCGAGACGCGAATTTCCCGCTGAAGAAATGGCACTTTTGGCAAAATCCATTAAAGAATACGGCATTATCGAACCGCTGATCGTACGCATAAATACCCGCGACAAATTCGAACTCGTTGCCGGTGAGCGCCGTTTGCGCGCCGCTCAAATGGCGGGACTGCACGAAGTACCGGTAATCCTGAAAGATTACGATGACAGAAAAACAGCCCAAATCGCCCTGATTGAAAATCTGCAACGCAGTAATTTAAATACTATGGAAGAAGCTCATGCCTATAAATCCTTAACAGATAAATTCTGTATGACACAGGAAGAAATTGCTCGCAAAGTCGGCAAAAGCCGCTCTCATATAGCCAATTTCATACGCCTGCTGCAGCTAAGCCCTGCCGTACAGAACATGCTTTCCGACGGAACGCTCAATATGGGACAGGCCAAGCCGCTGCTTTCCCTTAAAGATGAAACACTGCAAAAAAAAGCAGCCGATTTAATTATAAAAAAAGAACTCTCTGCCCGTAAAGCCGAACAGCTCGTCAAAAATATCCTCCATGATAACTCTGTTTTAGAAACAATCGTCAAACAGACACCAGAACAGATTTATCTTAAAGATGCTGCCGAACGGCTTAAACAAATTCTCGGTACCAATGTAAACATCAAACAGGGCAAAAAAAAATCACGTATTGAAATAGAGTTTTACAATGAAGCCGATTTGGACAGGCTAATCGATTTACTAATGAAAAAACAACAATCATCCTCCCCCAGAGTAATTGATTTCAATGTATGAATAACAAAATATTTTACAAAAAAAATATCGAATGATATAATAGAGCTGGTTTATTATAGACTGTTTCCTATCACGGAACAGTCTTTTTTGCCATCTACATAGAAAGGAGCTTTTTCATGCTAAATCAGATTATACAGGATAATCTAGCTACAATATTGATTGCTATGACCGTTTTACTGGTCTTATTGATTATTTTATCCATTATCATGCTGGTAAAACTAAGCCACGCTAAAAAGCGTTATAAAATGCTGCTCAACGGTGCAACCGGCGAAGATTTGGAAAACATTATCGCTGATAATATCGCCCAGATGAATGAACTTGTCGTAAAAAACAATAAAATCGATGAAGATTATGCTGCCATGCGTACTTTATTTGAAAAATCACTGCAAAAAGTAGCAGTATACCGCTTCAGCGCTTTTCACGACATGGGCGGTGATATGAGCTACGCCGTTGCCATGCTCGACCATCATAATAACGGTGTTATCTTCTCTTCCATTTTCGGTCGTCAAGAGTCCTGCACCTACGTCAAACCGATAGAAAACGGCATATCCAAATATCCGCTCAGTGAAGAAGAAAATAAAGTTTTACAGGAAGCTATCGCAAAATAAACAACAAAAGCACTTTTCCTTCAAAGGAAAAGTGCTTTTTTTATGAATAAAATCAATCAACCGTAGGCATAAATAAAGCCGGCATATTATTTATCGTGTCCGTTACTTTCTGCTCCGTTTCCATCGCTTTATTATGAATTCGTTCCGCCTCACCGAGCTCCTTGTAATCACTCTTATAAATACCATCTGCATATTTTTTCCAAGCCTGAATACTGTACGATGCACTCTCCATTCGTAGTTCGTGCAAATGACGCGCACCGAGCGGTATCTGATTGTTCTGCAGATAATTGTACCAGTCCTGATAAGCCGGTATTACTTTATTTTCAATATAAGATTTCAATAAAGCCCTTTGACTGTCCGACGGATTATTCTTCAGTCCTTCTGCCAATACCGTAAACTCACTTTTCAACTGACCGAAACGCGCATTGCTCCTGTCCAAATCTGTTTTGGTCGAAGCCAGATAACTACTGATGTCCTCGCGGTATAATTTTGCAATAGTATTCAAATAATCCTGGTAATTATCCACACTCGTCACCTGCCATACATCCTCATCATTCTTTGTCATTGTTATATGCAGGTCAAAATCCGTCTGTGTGTATTTATCCATTACCGCCAAAACAACGGCGGCATGCGTATCATCCGTCATTTCAATGGATTTTACCTCTTTCAGTCCGATATTGAACAGTAAAGAGCGATTGACAAGTTCTGCATAATCTATGCCGAGCTGACGGCCTTTAAGCATTGAATTATAATTATAACGCTGCCAATTTCCTGTCTGAACATATTTATCTATACTTTGAATAACGCCGTCGGTAATAATCGGTTCTATTATCGCATAAAATGTCTGATAAATACTTCGCTCCGTCTGCGTATAAATCGTATCATTAGCAAAAATATCATCACATAAAATTTTATAATTAGGTGAAATTACCGCTTTAAAATCCACATATTTATGAAGTTCCTCCACATTGCGCTCATCCAGAGCTGTTTGCAACTTCTGCAGTGAATATTCCGGACTGTGCGTATGATTGTAATAAAAATGATACGCTCCGCCTATTAAGACTCCTACTAAAACAATAATCAGAAAAAAACAGCCGAATATTCTCTCCCGATAACGTGCAATACGCCTTTTACGTATATTCTGTTTCCATTTATCATCATTCATTGTAAAAATTCTCCACTAAACAAAATTATACATATTCTATTTACCGTTCATTTTTCTTTTTACAGCAAAAGAAAAATGAATCAAAAAGAAAACTTTTTTAACGTTTCGCTTACGCTGCACCGGGCTAGCCTTCGTGACTGTTATATGAATACAGTCGGTACAACGGCTCGAAACGCTTAATATCTAGCTCGTGCCTTCGATTTTTCAGTAAGAACTTAAATTGAGCTGAAAAACACTGAATTTGCTAGTCATCTCAGACCTTTGTTCCATATTTAAAGTATTTTCACGGTAGCAAAACCGCTAGATAAACTATTAAAAAGAAAAATTGCCCGGCGCAAACCGGCACTTTTAAAATTTTTTCTTTAAGTTCGTTTTCTTTAAAATCAACTAGCATATCAGATTTAAAAATTTATATATAAAATTATACAACACAGTCAAAAATTTTTACAATCAATTCAAAAAATCCACTGTTTTTTATTTCTACTAGTTTAAAATTAATTTAAAAGTAATAATATGATATTTTCCTTATTCAGATTGGAGAGATTTTTATGAAGCAGCCAATACAAGCCGTAATTTTCGATATGGACGGTTTGATGTTTGATACGGAACGTATTTCCTTTCTTTGTTTTAGCAAAGCACTAAAAACGTATAATCTCACACTTGATGAAGTATTTTTCGGCAGAACTATCGGTACGAATATAAAAGTTACCGAACAGTTGTATCTGGAACAGTTCGGCGCAGATTTGCCGTTTGCAAAAGTTTACCGTCAAAAAGCGCTTTTTGTTAAACAGTATATTGAAACGCACAATGTGCCAGTAAAAAAGGGATTATACGAACTTCTTGCCTTTTTGCGGCAACACAAAATCAAAACCGCCGTTGCCACTTCTTCCAACCGTGAAAATGCACTGCATCTTTTAAACAGCGCACAAGTTGCCAATTATTTTGATTATATCCTCTGCGGTGATGAAGTGACAAAATCTAAGCCTGAACCGGAAATTTTTCTTAAGACAGCGGAGAAATTATCCTGTACGCCGCAAAACTGCCTTGTATTGGAAGACTCTCCCAAAGGAATTTTGGCGGCTCACCGCGCCGGCATGAAAGTAATCTTAATTCCCGATATGGCAGAAGTTGATGAAACAACGAAAAACCTTGCTATGACAACACTTCATTCATTATCCGAAGTGGCTGATTATCTAAATTCGGAAAATCTCATAAAAAAACAATTGTAAACTTTACAAAAAAGTATTGACAATATTTATCTACTGTGCAATAATATGAGAAAATAAATGCGAAAATTTAATACTTGCCTTATGAAACCTATGAGGTGGAGATAAAAATATGAAATGCACTTACAGAGAGTAGGGG
>USIX01000003.1 GCA_900554895.1 uncultured Megamonas sp.
TGACGACCAGTGAAGAATGGATGACATTTGGAGCAAACGTCTACACGTAATTCACTTTTTACAGAGCCAGTTTTAAAAGTATTGCCGCAACCACAGATAACTGTAGCTTCTTTATAATCAGGATGGATTCCTTGTTTCATTCTATCGCACCTCTTTCTCTGACATTTACTGATTGATTATATCACACAGACACTAAACTTGCAAGAGATTATATATTCATTTTTCTTTTGAGAACAAAAGAAAAATGAACCCTCTTACTTTTTTATTGATAATATTCAAGGAAAAATCTATAATATACATATTGTGCAATTAAATTTCAATTATATGTCTTGAAATTTCAACTTTGCTATTGAAGGGATAGGATTAAATGAAAAAAAATTCGCAGGAAGTAAAGCATAATTGCAGTTTCTGTAATCGGACAATAACAATACATTCACAATACGATATGCCGATTTACGACCCGCAGACCGGTTTTGCCATCTGTAAAAACTGCATTAAAGATATTTATAATTTTATATCCGAACACGACAAACGCGAGGAAAAAGCGGTTAACCGTAAATTCATTCAGGGTTTGGATGATATTCTCGCCAAAAACAAACCGCATGTTATTAAAGAATATCTTGACCAGTATATTATCAATCAGGACCGTGCAAAAAAAATTCTTGCCGTTGCCGTTTACAATCATTACAAACGCATGAAATATGGTTACAGCCACGACCCGAAAGACATGAATATCGAAAAATCAAATGTCATCATGCTCGGTCCGTCCGGCTGCGGTAAAACCGCCATGCTCCAGCATCTGGCAAAACTTCTGGATATTCCTATGGCTGTAACGGATGCTTCCAGCCTCACGGAAGCCGGTTTTGTCGGCTCTGATGTGGAAGTTGCTGTAAGAAATCTTTATTATGCCGCTGATAAAAATATTGAACGCACACAGCACGGCATCATCTATCTTGATGAATTCGATAAAATAGCCCGCAAATCCGGTGCTAACAATTCCATCACAGCCGACCCGGGTCATGAAGGCGTTCAGCAGGGTCTACTTAAAATGATTGAAGGCGGTGTTGTCGAATTCACGGCCCAAGGTCAGCGCAAACATCCGGAAGCTCCTACCATCAAAGTGGATACAACCAATATTTTATTCATCGTCGGCGGAGCCTTTGTCGGCATTGAAAATATCATTGCAAAACGCTTAAAAACGGATGCTTCTTCCATTGGTTTCGGTGCCGCAGTACAAAATAAAAACGATAAACCGAAATACAATGAATTAATTCACAAAGTCCGTCCGGAGGATTTAATCAAATTCGGTATCATTCCGGAAATCATCGGCCGTTTGCCTGTAATCTGTACACTGGAAGAACTCAGCGAAGATGATTTACTAAAAATCCTGACCGAACCGAAAAATGCTCCGGTAAAACAGTATCAGGAACTTTTAGCTATGGATAAAGTGAAACTCGAATTTGAAAAAGAAGCACTGTATGCTGTAGCCAGAAAAGCCATTGAACGTAAAACGGGAGCAAGAAGCCTGCGCGGCATCCTGGAGGATGTAATGCTCGATATCATGTATGAAATACCACAGTCTGATGAACCTCGTCGCGTTATCATCACAAAAGACTGTATTGAAAAACATACACAGCCAGAAATTTTCCCTATAGAACCGGTGACAGAAACAAACAACAATGATTAAAAATAAAACCAAGTACAATTGTACTTGGTTTTTTTATTTTTATACATTTTTTTCCAAATAAGTTTCATATTCTTTTGCTGGTATCGGTCGGGCAAAATAATAACCCTGAATTATATCACAATCATTATCCCGCAGAAATTCATATTGTTCTTTCGTTTCCACGCCTTCAGCTACAGTTTTCATATCAACCGTTTTTGCAATCTTAATGACATGCTGCACCATAGCTTTGCCTTTTATACTCATATCATCAATGAAACTTTTATCAATCTTCATTTCAGTAGCATTAATATCTCTAATCATACTTATTGAAGAATATCCTGTGCCGAAATCATCAATCAAAACATCAAAACCGGCCTTTCGTATATTATCTACTATCTGTTCGCCGATTTTCCGTTTTGAAACAAGATTGCCTTCCGTTATCTCAAATTGTATATTTTCTGTAGCTAAATCATATTTATTTAATATCCTAACATATTCTTCAATAAAATTCGGTCTGTACAATCTATTGCGAGAAACATTTACCGACACCGGCAAAATCTTTAATCCCCTTTTTTTCCATTCACTTTGATGTCTGCATACCATTTCAAAAATATATTTATCAATGTCTATAATACTGCCTACCTCTTCGGCTATAGGTATGAATTTGGCTGGCGATATGAATATTTTTCCGTTTTTTATCCATCTGATTAAAGCTTCGCTGCCTACCATCCGCTGCGTTTTGGCATCGTATTTAGGCTGATAATACACTTGAAATTCTTTTAAAGCCAACGCTTGCAGAATATCATCCATTATTTTTTTCTTCTCTATGAGAGCATCTTTCATGCCATTGTAGTAAAAACTGTAAAAAGTATCATATTTATCTTTCACTATGCGTCTTGCCATCATTGCACAATTCTGCATATAATCAATAGATTTTTCATCATCTTCAATAATGTATATCCCCATAGAAGCAATTATCCTGAATTTATCAATTTTTATAGTGGTTATTTTTTTTATATCTCTTACAATATTCTCCATCAGCATTACTAAATCTTTCTTTTCTTTAAATTCTACCACCATTAAAAAATTATCAGCATATGGTCTTGTTATAATACCATTTTTCACATTTTTCTGCAGTACCTTCCAAATGTCAGCAAGAATAATATTGCCTATTTCATAACCGAATATATCATTAATTAGTTTGAAATTATCTATATCAAATGAAATAAACGCTTTTTTAGTTGACGATATCTTCAACCAAGTCTCAACATCCAGGCAAAACTTTTCAAAAGAATATCCGCCTGTTACTTTATCTTTATATAAAATATTTTCTAATTGACGTTTCTTCTTTCTTTCATCCAGAACGATATTTATAACGATTACCACAACCAGCATCAACAAAACAGCAGATAAAATATACGTATTGCGCATAAGCATATCATATCTCGTATCAATAACAGCTCTAGGAATAATAGTCAGCAGCGACATATCATTTATGCCTAAAGGTTGATAATATAAATACATCGGTTCATAAGCAGTAATTTTAACCAAGCCTGAGTTTCCTGCCAGCAAATCATTTTTAACCTCATCCAATACAGGTTTATTATCTGCATTAATTTCATCCAAATTAATAAATACATTTTTACTGTCATTTTTTATTTCTATGGCATTTAAACCGGCAACAATTCTTTGTCCGTCTTTGTCAATTACTACAGAATATCCTGTTCCGTCAAAAAGAGTCAATGTCAATAATCTTTGCAGGATTTTAATATCATACGAAGCAAATAATACTCCTTTTATCTCATTATTGTCATTATATAACGGCCGACTGAAAATCAAACTGTCTTTTCCGTCAATACCATCTTTATAAATTCGGACTATCGCCGTTTTTCCCTGCATTGCCTCATCAAAATAAGCCTTTATATTTTCCACGCTGACTGCCTGTTTACCTAGATTATCCATAATATAAATTTCTTTATTTGGATATACAATACCAATTCTCTTAAAATAATTATTTTTACATATTGACTTAAAGTGTTCCATTATTTTGGCAGAAGACATATCCTGCTCATCTTCAACAAAATGAGATATTTGAAACAAAGTCTCTTGTTTTTCTCTTAATTCCCGACTTATTGTCGTCTTATTAACCTGAGCTACTTCCGTCAGACGATTTAAAGACTCTTCCTTTAAATAATTTCCTAAAATATCCGAATATATCCAAAAGGCTGCCACCGTTACAACTACAATCATTAACGAGGAAAATATTTTCTTCCACGAAATCGTACTACTATTAGACTTTTTATTACCCATAATTTTCCCTCGTTTCATTTATTATATCTCAAATTCAATCCTATTCCTGCCTCTGTGTTTAGCTCTGTACAACGCTGTATCCGCTTTTTGTATACCTTCATATATAATATTTTTATTGTCTGCATCTGCTTTCTTTTTCAAATATGCTGTTCCCATGCTGCAGGTTATCTGTACAACTTTCCCCTGCTCCACTGGAATTTGCGAATTCTCAATCGTTTTTCTTAAATTCTCCAGTATCCTTTCTACTTCTTCAAAAACATATTGATACATCAACACAATAAATTCCTCCCCTCCATAACGGAAAACATATATTCCTTCATGCCTCTTTTCTAAATCTTTCAACACATCTCCTATAAATTTCAAAACTTTGTCACCACTTAAATGACCCAGATTATCATTTATTTTTTTGAAAAAATCTAAATCCATCATTGTCAGCCATAAATTATCAGCAGACCGCCTCATTCTGTTCTGCATGATATTATTTATTTTATCAAAAAAACCTCTGCGATTTACTATACCTGTTAATTCATCAACATATGCCAACTCCTTATAATATTCTTTCAAATAATTAATATTTTCCAGCCGCTTTGTCGATAATATTTCATTTTTTCTCTTTATGCAATCTCTCAATTCTAAAATGTTCGTATAATCTTGGTGATATCCGCAAATTTTATAAACGCCGTCGTTCTTTTCAACCACCTTGCCTCCGCAACGTACATTCCGTTTTCCCTTTCCGTCATGATGCCATATATAACATACCTCATCTGTTATACTTTTTATCGGTCTGTAATCAAACATAGCAATCATATTATTTATTGTTTTCTGTATATCTTTCAGATTATTTAAATCTATCCTTTTAAACCAATAATCATAAAACTGTTCCGGCGACAGGTTCCTACTCTGTTCAGATGTCAAACCTAATATTCTTATCAATGTTTTATTACCGTAAAAACAATGAATGCCTTTTGTTTCACTATATTCCATTATCCAAATTCCTACATCCATTGAATCTAAAATTTCATAAATATTTATATCGCTATTCTTTAAAAGCTTCTCCATAACGTTTATATCCTTTCAGCCAAAATAAAAGGACTATTTAAGATAGATTAAATCTAAACTAAAACAGTCCTTTTCCACTTGCATCATTCTTTCTTAATAAAAATCAAAAATCATATACAGCTTCATTATCGCCTAACCGCCAGATAATAACATTTTCTATACCCAGCTCTTCTGCTTTATTTATCCAAGCAGACATTGTTTTTTTATCCGCATACCAGACCTTATGAGCTATTCCTTTTGCATCTTCATAACTAAAAAACATAGCGTCGCTGTCTGTTTTTCTCTCTGGTATTTTTTTATACTGTTTTGCTAAAGCGATTGCCTGTGTGGCAGAAATAAACTTCGGATTAGCTGAATCGCTCCAGATACAACCGCCCGTGGAAAAAGCCACGCCTTTCTTCGGTGGCAGATACTGCATATTGTCTACAACTTTCTCAATAAAAGCAAAATCTGCCTTAGGACCGTCATTTTTGCTGTGCGTACCGTACAAATTGTACAGCATGACTATATAAATCGGTCCATGAGGAAAATTATACGCTTTAAAATCGACACTCGGTTCTAAAATAATTCTGAGCTGTAAATTTTCTGCTTTAGCTTTATCATATAAAATTTTCACGAAATCCAAATATAAATCGGTTACTTCTTTATCACGGAAAACTTTTTCATAATCCAAATCAATCCCCTTACAGCCTGCTTTTCTCGTCAAGGTGATTATTTCCTCAGCATGTTTTTCACGTTTCCGTTTGGAATTCAGCACATCCTTCAATATTTCAGTATCTTTAAATATGACTTTATCTTTCTTTTTTATATCATTCACTACTGTAAAATATCTCTGTCTGGTAGGCTGCCTTTTTATTGCTTCCAAGAAATCATCCGCAATGAACAATTTCTTATCTTCGTCAAAATACGCAGCGAAAAAAGAAATATTATCATATCCGTACTGTGTTTTTTTCCATTCTTCAATACCGTCATTTGCATCCCAATATACAATCCAGCCACCTACATTTATTTTACTTTTTTCCGCATTACTTACACTGAAAAGACTGCATATTAATATTAAAGCAACTACTGATATTATTTTCTTCATCATATTCCTCTTTCAAATATCACAAGTGATGTACAAACCAATCAATAATGATATTTCCATATTCATTCACATTATATTTAATTTCTTCCCAACCGCTGTATTTAGACGTGAACAACTCCACATCAGAACCAAGTTCTTTAATAATCAAATCCTTGTAAACTGCATCATATACATCATCATCCAAGTTGCGCTGTTCCCAACCGACACCGGTCCATGCGGAAGATAAGCAGATATCACCCCGTTCATTATTCTTTACTTCAACTTCAGCAATCTTTTTATCCTCACAGAATAATCGCAGAATATTATCTTCCAGTTCTATAGATAATTTATAATCACCTTTTTCATTATTGCGGATTGTTGGTACATAAACCTCTGCTCCTTCAGCAATAGTTTTAGGTTCATCTTTTGTTTTTTCCTTCAAACGGTTTATATATACCTGACCTGTTCCTGTAGACGGTGCATATCGCGTAAAGGCTTCCAGCGCCGTTAATTCCGCATTATGCTTATCTTCGTCCACAGATATCGGCGCCTTACCATATACCTCATCTATGGAGATTTTAGCCAGCTCCGTTTTTTGTCCGCCGCTTATCTCATTTATAAAGAAATATGCTCCGCTGGCTTCTACGGCAATATAATTGCTCATATTTTTATCAGCACGCAGATAAATACTCTGTGTTCCCGCCTTATTTCCCATCAATTCTGTACTAATCTGCAAATTACGATAGCGTGAACTGTTTTTTAATCGTATTATCCCCTGATTTTTCGGCAAAGAAGTTAAAAATACTTTTTCTTCCTTAAATTCTGCAGCTCCTTTTTCCAATTCCCAAAAATTAAAGCGTTCTGCTTCTCCCGTATTGAATACAACATCTTTTTTTGTATCATATTTTATTCTCATCAATAAATGATTTACCGGCCACCATGCCTGTGGCTGCATTCTAGTTAAATCGTAAATACTGCTATTTTGTACATTTAAACAATAACCTTCACGATTAAAATTCATTTCAAACAGCTTTTTCAGCCAGTATTCATTGACTGCACTGACCTGTGCATTATTGCCGAAGCCGCTTGTATTGGCGTGCATCAGTACACTTACTTTAGGAGCATAACCCAAATCAGATTTATATACTTCATCTAATTTTTTATAATCGTAACTTATACGATTTCTCATACGGTCATAACTTTCCTTTGGCACAAAATCCTTATCACGGATATAATCCATCAAATAATGATTATATTTTCTGCCTAAGTAAGGGGAAACCGTATTAAACATCAGCGGGTCCATTTCCCCTAAATAGTTATCGTAACGGTCAAACACATTAATATAAAACAACCTATAACCATTCGTACCGATTTCCCAATAATTATTTTTAACTAAATCCTTTAAGTCATCCGGCAAAAGAAACTTTGTATCTCCTCTGTCGAATTTTTCCGGATAAGTAAACATTGTCGCATGATAATTAAGATCTTTTATTATCGGCGTCGAAAAAATAGCCGTATCCCGCCGTCCATCTTCAAACATCAGATATAAAGCTCTTTCTGGAAGCTGTTTACCGTTATGATAAAACTCATAAATATCATCTGTCGTTATTGTCTCATATCCTTGGTCCTTCAATGCCTGTAAATGCGCTTTCAGATTTTTTTCACTGATTAAACTCTGGCTTCCTTCCGTTTTCTGAACGCCGAAATATGATATTGCAATAAAACCATTCTCTATCGGTGCTTGTTCTGTATACGGCATGTATGATTTTTCTAAAAGATAGGAAATCACAATAACAGCTACAGCAACTAACAGTAAAGTAAATTGCAATATAGCACGTATCCTTTTTTTTCGATTTCGCTTTTTTGAATAATTCTCATCAAATAACACGTTAGGAGATTGCATTAGACATTCCCCTCTTTCTTTGCCACTTTCTTGTTGCCTTTCAGCAATTCAGCCAAATCGGCAGTTGTCATACGCGTCCCCCATGTAGACTTCCAGAAAGTGACCCATGCCACCGGCATCTGCCACAAAAGCACCGCTTCATAATACAAACAGAACCATACACCATACAGCCAGGTTGAGCTGCGCCGCAAAAATAATTGCGCAAAACTCATCATAAGTGCCATCATCATTATCCCAATGAGAAAAGTGAGCGGAAATACACGATGCGTAAGCGGTATATAAATCAGATTATATATCACGATAACAGGTGCAATAATAGGTACTAAAAGTCCCATATAAAAAGACAGTGCCATAAATGGTTCTTTCTTCCACATAAAAGTTGCTGCAATAAATGATTCTCTAAGCCACGAACGTTTCCAACGCATCTGCTGTCTTAAAAAAACTTTATACGTATTCGGTACAATAGTGGAACAAACAGCGGTATCCTGATAATCAGTGCGATGATGGCGCAGAATAAAATTTGTCATTGCTCTATCATCGCCGAAAGTTGCCTTCTGTCCCAAAAACCTCTGATTAAGCCACGCTTCGCTGTATTTAAGTACCAAATCCTTACGATAGCAGGCAAGCGGACCGGACAGACATGTTACAGCATTGAACAATCCTTCTGCCGCTTTCAATACACGAAATGCAATATAATATCTGACTGACTGCATTTTCGTCAAATTATTTGTAAACGTGTTGGCAACATCAGTTCTGCCAGATACGCCGCCGACTTTTTTATCCTGAAAAGGTTGAACAAGATTTCTAATGGCAAACGGGTCTAAAAAACTGTCAGAGTCTACAAATACTAAAAGTTCATGTTTTGCCAACTTGGCTCCCGCCGCTAAAGCTTCACGCTTGCCGGCATTTTTCGGTTGCACATGAAAATGCACCCGATTTCTGGCATCATATCCTTCTTCCTTTTCCAATGTCAGCAAAAGCTCTTCTATTTTTTCTCTTGAACGGTCATTAGAACAATCATCAATGACTAATACCTCTAATTTATCCAATGGATAGTCCTGGTTTAAACAGCTTACTATTGTCCGCTTTATCCATTTTTCTTCATTAAAACATGGTATTATGATGCTTACACCCGGCGTATAATTCGGATTAATAGGTGTTGGACGGTAAAATGCACCAAATAAATATCTTGACAACAAAAAAGTAGCCGCCAAAATACTGTAGAAATACAATATTTTATTAAACTCAAAATACAATACACTTTCAGCTCGCAACAAAATAATAAATAGCGATACAAAAAACAAAAATATTGCTGCCACTGAAAGCATATACACCTGTCGCTTACGATAAACATACTGCGACAACAATTCATCAAACTGGAAACCACAGTTTATACTGCCGTCTTTATCCATTAAAGAACGAACCCATCTGGCTCTGATTTTTTTCACTTTCATTTCATAGCCTTCCGGCATTGTTCCTGGTTTTATTTCAAAACTCAACTCTATTAAAGAAGCATTTTCCAATAGATTTCTATATTCACTTGGTACTTTGCATAACATTCCTGAACTGGATAAATTCTGACTTGTTCCTTTTATCGTAAAGCGTCTTTTTTTCTCGTCTATTACCCGTATTGTTACAGGATAATTTACGATGTAGCGTTTTCCGGTTTCCTCCTTCTCTTTACTCTTATCATAATTATTTACGATATTATCTTTGTAAATAATACCTCTACGGTCTATATTGGTTCTTGTATGATTTTTATCTGGAACATTAGGTAGTATTCGTCTGTCTCCAACCGGTTCTAACAAAATATCTTCTTCTGTTTTTATTACTTTGGCAATAGATTTTTGTACTTCTTCACTTTCTACCACAGTTTGAATGCCGTTTACATCCATCTTTTTAATATTTTTATAATCAATTTCTTTATTTACTACATTTTCTTCTGGATATTCTACTACTTCTTTTTTATTTATATCTTGTGCGGTATCTATACTTTTTTGGATATTCTGTTTCTGCAGCATTGACCTAATATTGCCAGAATCTAATTTTATTTTATTACTCATTTAGATTTCCTCTCTCAATATCCATATCCAGTATTATGATATAAACTGTTCTCATTTCCTATCGAATGTCTTGTCTGCTCTCCCCTAAATTCAGCATTACCGTCTTTTCTACTGTAATTTGACTGATCATAATTATTTTTCAGATATGCCGACAGCGGTAAAGCAATAAATTTGGCAGGGTCAGTATCCGCTCTCTGCTCATTTATCGTCAGCAGTAAATCCAGTGCTATCGGTGTAAAAAACGATTCATCACTCATATGCATTACAAGCACTGCACCGTTGATAACTTTTCCATTTCTATCGTAAATGCCTTCTTTAATGGCATTTACCATGCTATCTAAATCCGGCTGTTCATAATCATGCGTACTGTATGAACCGGAAACAATATATTCATAACCTGTATCATATAAAGCTCTAAATCCTGCTTTACTTATCGCTAAAGTCGGCGGTCTGTAATACGGCTTAAATGCTGATGTTCCGTCCGCATGTCTGATATCACCGATTGTATACGACAACTTATTATATGCCGTTCCGTAATCTACTAAATACGATTGGTATGCTTCATCCGAATTATATTCCACCGTGTCCATCGCTCTGTGAAATTCACTATGGGACGATATATCATGACCTTCCAATGCAACTGCCCGAAGTAGATTGGGATTTCGCATAACATTGTGCGTCAATATAAAAAATGTAGCCTTTACATTATGTTTACGCAGTACATATAAAAGATGATTAATTGCTGCATCCGTCCCCCAATCATCAAAAGTAAAAAATATTACCGGCTTATCCGTATGAATTCGCCCGTCTGTATCAAGATAGGAAGCTTCCTCTACTTTAAAACCGTGTGCTTCTGCCATTGTAACATCATAATTTCCGATATAACGTTGCTTTAAATAATCTACAAAGCTTAAACCTCTATATTCCAAACTGTTACTTAAATTAGGCGAACTGAAATCCAATTCTGTATTTATATGATACAATGCGCTTTTATTTGCCAAAACTTCGCCAATCGGTTTAACTGCATAAGCAGAATTATTATTCGGATTTATCTTGGCATCATCATAGAAAGAATTATATGCTATATTATCCACTTTATGCCGTTTTACCAAATCCATTACATCAATAACAAGATTATCGTCATTATAAAAATCCAAGCGAAAGTAAATTATCCAGCCCCTACCTACGGAATATACAGCCTTTCCGAACTGTTCCGTCATTACCGCCTGTGCAGACGTATAATTCTGATGCCTTGAACTTACCATATTATAAGTCGGTGACACCATTTGACAATTCATAGACGAAACTGCCTCCCGCGTTTCATCTGATATCTGTCCCCACGGCTGCATTACTAAATTAGTCTGTACTCCCATCGTAGCCAGCTGCGTCTGCATATAGTCAATCTGTTTGCAAACGGTGAAAAAATTGCTGTCTTTCAAAGAACGCAGTCCTATTGCTACTTCATTACCACTGTTTATAATATCCTGTATCATTTGAGGATTAGCTCTCAATTCATTTTCCATAACGAAAAATGTACCCTTTATGTTGTTTTTTCCCAAATAATCTAAAGTTTTATAAACGACATTCGGCTTGGTAAGACCGGCAAAAGCATAGCAAACAGCCTGCTCTGTTGTATAAATCATTCTGGGATTATCCGCCAATCGGTGATTATTTTGTACCCGCAATTGACCATAATCCGCAGAAGCTGCTAAAGCTTTATTAAATAAAATATTGTCTGCTTTATCTGCTAAATAATCAAAAAGCATAGCAACTTTTCCACTGGAATTTGCCGGCGGTGATGACGGTTTTAAAATATCAATACGTTCAATTTCCCGCAAATCCTTTATTTCTACCGTTTGAATACCTTTTTGCTGTATCGCTCTAAATAAACGTTCAACTACAGCAACAACATCCTGATGAATGATAATATCTTTCTGGTCTTCTTTCAATGCCAAATTAGGCTGTTTATCCTCAGCCGGTTTATCGTCTATCTTCCCTTCCTGATACGTAATAACATTTGTCGGCGTACCAATTCTTAAAGATACAATGGAACCCAGCGGTATTGAATTAATAAAATTAACAGCATCCGTATCATTTTTAATAGCATCCTTATTTATAAATACATCCGTTTTTACAGCACTTTTTAAATTGGCAGCAGCTGCTATTTTTAACAGTGGTACAACAAAAGAAGTATCAGGTGCTTTAAACAGTTCCGGCTCTGTACCCGTTAAAACGGTTAAAGCTTTCTGAGTACGCAAAAGCTGCTCTAAAGCTGCATCCTGCGGCAATTTGTCTAAAAACTGCACGCCTGTGTAAGTATAATTTCCTATTGTTATGTTTTTTTCATATAATTTTAAAACACTTTCCTTTTCACCAGCTGCATTACTGCCTTCTACAAAAAATGTTACTTTTATATTGTATCTTTCAATTAAATCAAGCAATTTATCTGTTGTAGTAGGATCAGGTAATCCATCAAAAGTCAACGCAATAACATTTTTACTTGGATCTCTTGTATACACGGTAGCCGGTTCAATGTCAGAATTTAATTTCGTCTGTGCCTGTATCAATTCCGTATCTACGTTATATTCATTGGACAAATCAGGAATATCTTCATAAGCGGCTATTTTATAATCCAAATACCAGAACTTATACAATGCCAATGTTATTGCCACTATTATTATTAAAAATATCCATTTCGTCTTTGGCATTTATTCACACTCCCGTCTAATCAAAAAACCAACTCAACTGGGCCCAAGCCGTCTTACCTTTTTCTCCTGTTGTCTTATCCTTTAAATCGTAATATTCAAGACTCAATACTAAATCTTCAGCTAAAGTATAATTAAACATGGCTCCCCAGCCAGAAAAGCCGTCCATATAACTGCCAACACCATTCATCGTATGATTTATATACGTGTTTCCAGCCATATTATAATATTTCAAAATAAAATCATAACTATTTGGCACCCATGCAAAATGTTGCTTATATCTTGCAGTCAGCACATAGCCGTCTTTGGCTCCGCTACCGTCGGCAACACTAGAATTTAAATACATTCCGCCCAAAGTCCAGTCATCTACATAATAATTCATACCTAACGCGGTAATAGTTACAGGATCATTATAATTATCCCAATGATAAATACCAGCCAAATAATTATAATTTTTGTTTTGCGTCAGAGCTTCTAAATAATATGCCGTTTCTGTATCATTTACTTTGCCGTAACCTACTGTATAATTAATATTAGAATTAGGATCAGCTGACACTTTTATTCCCTCAAAATCGCCGTCCAGTACATTACCATCACCTAAATAAGCATACGTTTTTCCTAAATCTATAGTGAAAGGAATATCCCACCATGTCTTTTTCCCTTGAAGATAAATTCTGCTTAATTCTATATCACCGTTATAATCTTCTTTTAATGAATTATCATTATCCAAAAAATTATATTCACTTTCCAATAAAGCATTGATTGTCCAATCATCAGCTATGGCTTTTTGTCCAAAAATACGTGCATAAACTCTGCTGTCACTCCAATCATACCGAGGAGAACCGCCATTTTTAGAAGCGCTATAACGTATTTCGCCTTCATATTTCCAATCCCATTCAGTTCGGTAATTAACACTGGTATCTGTAACTTCGGATATGATATTATATCCCAACGACCTTACTTCAGTCGCAAACTCTTTCATTAAAACATTAATATCATCCGATACAAATCTGAACCTATTATTATCTGATGCACTGCCGTCCACAGCCATATGTCTGGCTCTGATTTTATATAAATTATAACTTCTAGCTGTTAAAATAGCTGCTTCCCTGCGAGTCAAACTGTTAAGATTAAAATCTTCATCCGGATACAATAGTCCTTCAGATGACAGCTTATCAAAATATTCATATGTCCATATTGGTGCAGGACTGTTAAATCTTCCTAATATCGTTAATTTATTTAAATCCAATACTTTATCTTCGTTATTATTCATTACCGCTTCATTTCGTTCGATTTTTATTCCATTATTCTGATTAACTCTAGATATATTCCTGTTTCTATTAATATATTCAGATGATATATATTTTTTCTGATCCTGTTGTAAACCATAATTTAAATTATTTTTTTCTCCATTCATGAATGAATTTTGTCTTTCATCAGCAATGTTCTCAATCCTGTTTTCTATCTCATCCGTTACTAAAATTTTTTCGTTGGATGTTAAAACAGCATCTCCGCGCTTACTGTCCATATTTATATTTCTATTTTCATTAATATTGCTATTTGCAGGTACCGTCCTATTATCTGTGCTAAACAATTCCGCCCCATCTTTTTTATTAGTAACATTTAGCGTATTATTTTCTGATGAAGCCATATTCTGTACATCATTTATTTGTACTGTTTTACTGGTATTAAGATTTTTGCTTTCTGCTGTTGAATAACTTGATACCCGCCCTGTCTTAAAACCATTTTCATCATAATTGAACAATACATTTTTCCGCTCATTATTTATTTCTGTATCTCTATTTTCAGCAATATATCTCTCTTTTGGTTTCGAAACGCTTTGTTCTATTTTCTCTTTATTATCCGGTAAATTATTTTGTATTAATTCTTTTTGGTGTATCTGTCTTGATGTTATCTGTATTGGTTCACTCTTTTTTTCTCCTGCAATATCAGAATTATCCTGGATACTATTATTCGGTTTAACTGTTTCAGCATCCGACACCGTATTAAAATCATTTGCAAATTCCTGAGTATTTTCCGAAAATATCCGGCTCTGTTTTTCAAGTTGTCTGTTTTCATTAAAACTTTCTATATTATCTATATCAATTTGCGGATTATCATCTATTTGTGCAGTATTCAGCTGTTCATTATATCTGTTCAGTTCTTCCGTCAATTGACTTAATCTTGCATTTATGTCGGCAATTTCCTGCGATATCTGTCTAATTCTCTCCATTTGCCGCTGTTGAGTATTATCACTTACAACAACATTCTGTTTTTCAGAGTAATCATTTTGATTTTCACTGGCGTAAGCAGTGGTACTAATGCCTAAATTGATAATTACGCCTGTTCCCAAGGCGCATAAGATATTTCTGGCTAACAACTTCCCGTCCAATTTCCAACCCCCCCTATATTTATAATCCCCAATATGCAAAATCCTTGCTTTCTATATCTTCCTGTTTAAATATATTTTTTATATCAATAACTACTGATTTATTTTGTTTGAATGAATTAGCTGTGAATTTTTCTATATCTTCTATTGTGAGTTGTGTAAATTCATCATGTGCCACGGCAAAAACAAGACAATCAGCATCATTTATTTCCTTATAATCTATTAAATCTATGTCAAATAATTTTTTTACTAGCTTCTTATCTGCATAAGGATCTGCCACTTTCAAATTGATACCGTATTCTCTTAATCTGGCTATGATATCTATTACGCGGGAATTTCTTATATCTGGACAGTTTTCTTTAAAAGTAACGCCCAAAATATAAATATTGTCGTTTTTTATACTGTGTTTTTCCTGAATTAATTTCTGCAAAACAGCATCGACTATAAAATTACTCATACTATTATTAATCTTGCGGGCAAGTGATACCATCTCACTACTGCTGTTGCTGATTGAAGCCTTGTATATCAGATAATACGGGTCTACACCAATGCAGTGCCCGCCTACGAGTCCTGGTCTGAACCCTAAAGCATTCCACTTTGTATTCATCGCATTTATGACCTGCATAGTGGACAATCCCATTTTTGTAAAAATCATTGCCACTTCATTCATAAAAGCTATATTTATATCACGCTGCGTATTTTCCAATAATTTTGCCGCTTCCGCCACTCTTATTGACTCGGCCAAATATATATTATCAACCACTAAGCTGTACATCTTGCTAATTTCTGCTCTCACTTCATTATTCATACCTGAAATGATTTTGCAGATATTTTTCAAAGTATGCACCTTATCACCGGGATTTACCCTTTCTGGCGAATAACCTATATAAAATTGTTCACCACATTTTACGCCAGAATATTTTTCAATTTCCTTTAAACATATTTCTTCCGTTACTCCCGGATATACAGTGGACTCATATACTATAATTGCCTGTTTAGATAGATTTCTTCCTATGGTCTGACTGGCGGATATTACCGGCTGTAAATCCGGCGTATGGTCTTTTTTTATTGGTGTCGGTACAGCCACAATAATAAAAGAAGCTTTCTGTAAATAAGTTTCATCATTCGTAAATAAAATTTCTGCGTCTTTTAAACCTTCATTACCTACTTCCATTGTTGGGTCTATACCTTGCTTTAAGAGATTTATTTTTTTCTCACTGATATCAAAACCTATTAAATTTACATGCTTAGATAAAGCGACTGCCAGAGGCAATCCTACGTAACCTAGACCAACAACGGCGGCACAGCCATTTCTATTTATCAATTTGTTTACTGTATTCACTATTTTACCCACCCCTTTATATGTACAAAAAGTCCTCTACCCCCCCCAAAAAAAATGAGAGATAGAGGACTTTTATTATAACATCCGTAATTAAATTTTTTAAAACAGATTATATACATTATGACAACTTACTCATTCAGCTTAAACTAATAGTTTAAACTATTTACATTTTAACACAAAATTTTTATCCTGTTAATAACCACATTACAAAATAACATTAATTTCAGCTTTTCAAAGTGCTGCCGTTTCCTATTCTGCAATCATAAAATCCCTCTTTATCAATTTTATTAGGCATTATGCCAGATACTTCCCGTATCTTATTTTTTTCATTAAAAGCGATTTGCAGTATATCGCATTTCTGTAACAGTTCATACTGTTTATCATTTATAGTATATAATTCCTTCACTTGTTGTTTTGTCCATTCTGGAAAAGATTTTCTTCTATCCTTTCCGCCGAACACAAGTTTATTATAACCAATCCAAACAGTAATGATTATAAAGACAGCTATCCCGTACAGCAATAAACTGCTTAAAATATTCAAGGGAAAATATTCTCTTATATCATAATCCTGAGACAACAAATATATATGCCAGAACACATCTCGAAAGCAGTACAGCACCAACAGCCAGACTACTATAGTTGCCACCACTTGTAAGATCAAATATTTATGCGGATAATTCCTTTTTACCAAATAGCTCTGGCGATAATTCTTTTTTGTCTCATTATACGTTCCATAATCAAACTTCCTATTATCCATTTTTATCCACCATTTTCATTTACGCTTCGGACTGCTCCAAACCGCCACGCGATTCGCTTCCTTTTTGCGAAACAATACCTTAGGAAATGCCACACACATCGTAAGCGTTATCAACAACCAATACATGACAGCATACCATACAATAAATATCAAATATTTCATTAAACCTTTTTCGTACAAAGAATCCATAAAAAATGCTAAAGCAAACTGTATAAGACACATTATTGTAAGCAAAAAGCCCAGCCAGCCGACCATCCATTGCAAATCTATCCCTAAATCCGTGATGAATACCGATATTATCGCCAGGCACAGGCTGAATACGAAAGCATATGCCCAAAAACCAGAAATAAAATATTCCAGATATACAGGCCAAAAACGCCTGTTTCTGATATCTTTCCATACATTCATATGCTTAAGCAGAACTTCACAACCGCCTTGTGCCCAACGAAGCCTTTGTTTCCAGAGATTTTTTAGAGAATGCGGTACCATTGTCCAGCATAATGCCTGCGTTTCATAACGAATATCCCAAAATCTTTTTTCCAATTTCCATGTAATATTAATATCATCTGTTATCATATCAGCGTCCCACAAGCCTACATCGAATACGGCGCTTTTTCTAAAAGCTGATACAGCTCCTGATACAGTAAAAACCTTTCCTAAAATACGCTGCGCCCGTTTAATAAGACCTATTATAGATGAATACTCTGCTGTCTGGATTTTCTCCAAAAGAGTTATTCTATTTCTGACTCTTGGATTACCAGTTACGGCGCCTACACGCGGACCATATTTAAAATGCCTAACCATATACGCTATGGCATCCGGCTCCAAAATGCAGTCGGCATCTATGACCAACAGTATTTCATATTTTGCTGCTACAGCTCCCATACTTAGACCAACGGCTTTTCCTTTATTTTGTTTCAAATGAATAGTTCGCACCTGTTTGTATTTCCTCACAAGATCCGATACTTTTTCAAAAGTATCATCAGTGCTGGCATCATCTATAACAATTATTTCATATTTGGGATATTTCGTCTTTAAAACACTCATTACGGTTTCTTCTATATGCTTCGTTTCATTATGAGCGGGAATTATTACCGACACACCTAAATTCAAATCACCTTCATAGGGATTTATTTTCACCGAAGCCCGCTCTCTTCTAAAATAAAAATATATCGCGCCAATACACCATAAAATGCTCATACAAATCGGATAAATAAAGACAAAGGTTCCTATTAAATCATACAATTCTCTTATATTACCAATCAAGGCACTCACCCTTATCAATTGTCAAAAACATTTACTGGATATTGGGCAATATTTAATCCTTTGGCATTTTTTATGATATTAACGCGTTTGTGCTGTTCTATATCACTTATCCATACATCATTTTTCCAATCGAAACCTTGCAGTTTAAATACGGCCTTTTCCTGTGCTTTCGGATTTTTCAGGGATATTACCACCAAATTTCTTAACCATTCCTCATTCGTAGTATCCTTTATTCCTTCTTCTTCTCTTTCCATTTCTGGATAAGCCATAATTACTACATAATCATATAAATCAAGATAATCGTTGTAATTTTGGGCAAACCATTCTTCAGACTGCGGCTCAGTTATTACTACTGGATATATATTCCTTGCCGTTTTTAGTTCTGGACGATAATATTTTGCCACATTTATCAAATCCAATGTGAGCACATTTATCGTATCCGTTTTCAACTTTGTCCATTTTTGCATAAGCTTTTCATCATTTTCCAGATTTTCTCTTGTCAAATCCTTGCCAAATTCTTTCTTAAACGCCTGTTTGGCATACGGTGAAAAATCTTCAAAATCATTCATATACAAATCATCTTGAAATAAAATACCATCAATCGGCGCATACAGAGCCAAATCTTTAACCAATCCTCTAGCATATTCACGCACCTGCGGACTAAACGGAGTAGCTCTCGTATACCAACCGAGATTATCCGGCTCTGAAGCTACTATAGCATTATCCTGGTTTTCACTCATCCACGGATAGCATAATACCGGCATCCACGCATAAACCTGAAAACCAGCTTCTTTTAACTTTATGGTTACGTGATTAAATACATCCGCTTTTACCTTCATTTTATCCGTATGAAAATAAACTTCATCTACGTTGCCGTCGCCATCTTCATCGGCGAATGTCTGTAAAAAAACCGTGTTAGCATTCATTCTATTCAATTTTTCAATAGCCTCGCTTATATTGCGTTCAAACTGTTCCGGCAAAGCATCGTATATCATATCAATGTCAATCTGTCCTGCAATCATATTTTTCTTCTTATAAGTATGGTTTAACATATTAAGCATTTCCTCATTGGACGGATTGCCGTAAATTATATATCTACTCAAACAGTTTTTATCGGCTAATTTCACATCGTCATTAAGCATCAGCTGGTATTCATAACCCGATTTTTTGGCACTATCTACAGAATACTGTGTATATACGCCGAAAGGCCATACTAAAATATTAGAAGAATATCCCATATTTTTGTCAAAAAGGCTTTTACCTGTCAGCATATCTCCCGTTATTCTAGCATTAAAATCATTCTCTGTTTCATATTTATTGTCATCTTGCCACCAGATAGTGGCAACGTTCTGATATCTATCTCCATAGTGATTAGCAACTACAAAATTATGCATATTATACGTATGCGAAGCAACTTCTACCAACCCAGAAGCCTGCATCTCACGCAACTGTTCCCATGTTACCATTTTCTCTATATCTGCTGGTGGTATTGTCGTATCCATATATGATAATATTATAGCAAACACAGCAGGATAATTATATTTTTTTAATATCGGATAAATCCTTGTATACATACTTTCCCTGCCATCATCAAAACTTAATAAAACGGGTTTTTCTGGCAAAATACCTTTTCTCTCTACATAGTTTTCATACTGCTTTAAGGATATCGGTGTAAATCCTTCCTTTTTTAACAGCTCGAAATGTTCCTCCAATCGTTTTTCCGTAATAGCGTACGGATCTTTTTCCAATGCCTTCGCATTATCGTTCGCCACTACGTCATGATAACAGAACACCGGTATCTTCTGTATACTATCTAAATTAACAGTATTTTCTTTAGCCGTTACATTATTAAAACTAAATATCATTCCAGAAAGAAATACCATTATGCTTAAACACACATTTTTTAAAAATTTACTCACCATAATCTCTCCTTTTTACCATGTTATGTTATATGAAAAAGTTATCTGTTTATTATCATAATCCCAATCGCCTTCGCCGAGCCAGCTCTGCGTCCGCCAGCCATAACTTGCGCTTATGCTGTAAAAATTATAATTACCAATATATTTATTGTATTCAATACCAATATATGGAGAAAACGCCAATTCATCAGGATAATCACGTTTCCAGTTAGTTCCCAAAACATAATACAAAGTATCATCATTACCTAAATCAAGACCCCATTTCCACTCTGCGCCAATATTTTCACTGAGTTTCGGGCTTGTATATGGTACCTCCTGATTACTGTATCTGTCCCTGCTCCAGAAAATACTGCGATCCAAAGTTCGCCCCTTTTTCTCTTTCTCATTATAGATATTGTACTGTTGACCAATCTCCCAACCATATTTTTTATTATCGTCAGAATAATCACTTTTTCTCAATTCCAAATAATATGATTCCCGTGTATTCAAATCATATATATATCGCAGAACATAATTATCTCCAAAAATAGAACCGTCTTTGTAATCCAACGCATCAACATCATAAACAGGTGCATGATTATATATAAAATTAACAGACTGTCTGTCTGTCGGTCTGAATAACGTATCAAAATATAAGCCGTTTCTATCGTCGCTGTCTATACCGAACATATCCCATGCCAGCAGAGTATCCCACTTGCGCGCCGTATATCTAATACCTATACGCTTTGTATTCAATACAGTAGTATCATTATCTTCCACGTCTTTTATATATGATTTGCCAACTGAACCTTCAATCCAGAAACCGCCCTCTATATACTGTTTAACAAAAACATTTACATCCGTTTCATTACTGTCGTCATAATCACTGTAATTAAATACATTAAAATCAACTTCACCCAATTGCTTATTAATAAAACTGCCTTTAGCTTTGTCATAGGAAATATTCTTGAATTTGTTATTCAACTGCTTCAATCTTTCTTCCGCCGTTTTATAGTCTTTAAGCAATACAGATGTCTGTACTATTCCCTCTACACCACTCTTTTTCAAATCTTCATCTTTTGTCATGGCGTAATATTCATGCAATGCACTTTGATACTGGCGCTCTTTCACCAAATCACCAGCATAAATATTGTGAAACCTTTTATCATAGTTGATTAATTCATAATAAACTTCTTTTGCTGTATTATAATAACCTTTTCGCAAAAAATCTTGCGCTTGACTAAGTATTCTTGCTGTATATTTCGAAGCCTCCTTCTGAGACAGAATATCCCTATAACTTTGCATCCCTTTATATTTATCGACACCAGATAAACACGCATAATAAGCAAGATTAAATCTATCATCAATATCCACATCCGCTGATGATACCAAATACTCATAAACATCAACCGCTTTTCGGTATTCTTTCGTTTTTATATAGCTATTTGCCAATTCTCTTGTAACAAATGCAGAAACTTTATCATACGATTGAAAAAAATCATAGTATATTTTTTCCACCTGTCTGCCAGAATCAGTATTGTTCAATGTTGTTATGTAATTACCGACCATACTAGCGGAAGCAGTTTTATTTTCAACATACGGCTTTAGTATATGTGCGGCTTCCTTAAATCTTTTTATACGTATGTAGGATGCCGACAAATTATCCAATATCTGCTGCTTTGTTATTTTTTCATTATCAGGATTTTTTTCATATAAATTCAACACATCCGTCCAGTCTCTGACAGCCCGTGACCAATTTGCCACTGATATAGATGTTTGTGCCCTGTTCAAATAAATATCCATATCATTGGGATATTTTATAATCAGCTCATTATAAATATCGTCCGCTTTTTTTATCCTGTTGAGTTTTAAATATGTCTGCGCCAGCAGTAAAGAAGCTTCCTTATTATCATCTTTTACCAACGGAAGTATTATTTCTTCCACTTTATTAAGCAAATCTAGTCTGTAATATGCTCCAGCAACATTCATTTTCACATAATCTGGAGCTTTACTATAATGACCGTCTTCATATATTTTTATCGTCTGTTCATATTTTCCTGCCCAATTTAAAACAGTCATATAATCATATGCCGTAGCCATATCCCTCTTGTCAGAGTCATATAATTGTGCTAAAACAAGCAGAGCTTTATCATACATACCGCTTCTAGCATCAGCTACGGCTTGTTCACGCTGTTTGCTTCTTTCCTCATTGCTTAAAGCAAAAAACTTTTTTAATTTTTCCATTGGAATAATATTATTTTTTCCAATTTCTAATTCATTTTTTTCTTCTATTTTTTTTAATTTACTGTCCAATTTTACTATGTCTCTATTTTTATCTACTTCAACCTTAATATTTTCATAAATGATTTTATCTACTTCCTTGTTTTGTTCTTTTTTAATAAATCCATCCACATTTTGTTGCACTTCATCATTATTATCAGAAAAATCCTCTATATTTTTTACTTCATTGTCTTTCGATAACTGAATATCTTCTGCTTTCAATATAGTATTCGAATTAAAAGTTCTTTTCTCTTCTAAATCTATTAAAACTTCGTCTTTATCAATAGCAATTATATCTTTATTATCGGAATTAATAATATACTCCAATCTTTTGTCAATATCAGCTATATCTTTAGCAATATTCTCCATTTTTGCCATATCACTATCAGAAATATCTGTTGTAAAATTTATTTTTTCATCTGCTATTTTATCAGCAAAAGCTGTATCTGCCGTTCCGATGTTGATAATAACTCCTGCTCCAAGTGCACATAATATATTTCTTACTAATAATTCTTCTGTCAATTTCTTCACACACCAACACCTCCTTAAAATACCAAAAGTCCTCTATCCTCTCTACAATAATTTACAAAAAATAGAGGACTTTTAATCCATAATAATTAATGAACGGATTAAGCATATTCTATTGTTAAATATTTATTCACTGCATTTACGTTAAATTTCGTTTCCTCTGGCAACAGACTGAATTCTACTTTTTCAATATCATAATCACAGTCTACCTTTTGGACATCTCCTTTTATATTCAAGCAGCATAATAACAATTCATGTTTCTTTTTATCGTCGTTTTTTACTAAAATCTTGGCAATCATTTCCGTTTTATTTGCTTCAATAAATCCATCTACAATCCTGATAAAATTCATTTTCAGCAGTTGCGGAGTACACGCTTTTAGTATCCTGCAAGCAATAATATCGCCATCTTTGACAGCCTCTTTATTTTCTTCTACTTGTTTCGGTACCGGCTGCAAAACCGTATTCATAATTGGACTTGCTGTAAGATTTACAGTACGATTTTTATTTGCTGTAAGATTTATATTGTTTAATATTGTATTTCCTGCAGATACAGCAAAAAAGCTTTGCTTTGTTTCTGGTACTAGCATTTTATTGAGATTGGAACACACATCTTTTAAACTTTCACTTTCGCCTATATGATTATTTAAATCAGAAGACTGCGGCTTTTGTTTAAATAAATCATTCGCATTACCCACCCCTAAAACTTTATCAGTATTCACCTCTTTATTATTACTTACATAATTAGGTTCAACAGCTTTCGTTTTTTCCAAATTGTTTATATCGGATTTTTCTGCAAAAGATGTATTTTTAACTTCATTATTTGTTAAAGATGACTCAGCTGCCATTATTTCAGCTTTTGCCGCTTCAGATTGTGCTACTGTTTTCGACAGTTCACTGCCTGTTTCTTTTTTATCTTCAGATGTATTGAAAATTTTCGGCTCTGTTTTTACCGTCTGCATGGATATCGCAGAGGCTTTTTCGGACATGAACGTATTAATCTTCTGGACATTTTTTTCCTGTTTTATCTGCTGTTTCGGCACATCGCTAAAAAAAGAATGTCTTGTATCATTCACCACACTGCCTGCATAATCAAAAACCTTATCATTAAATGAAATCCGAACTACTGCATTCGGCACATTCGGCATATCTACAGGCAATTCTCTGCCGCAATGACTGCATACGTCAGCTTCCTTTTTAATAATCTCCTCACAGTAAGGGCACCTTTTATATGGTAAATCCTTACCGCAATATTTACAAACAAGTGCTTCTTTTTTGATAATTTCTGCACAAAACGGGCATTTTTTATAATTTGATGTATCTTCCAGCTTTTTTGCATCTGTCGGCTTTATAAGCATTGAATGAATAAATGCTACAAAAAATAAAACAAAGCCATAAATCCACCATGTACTGAAGCTCCTGCCTTTATTTGATGCTATTTTTGCCGGAATAAGCCCCAATAATACTGAAATTATCAGGTAGCCGGCACATAGACTAATTAAAAAATAATTGTCTACCATACTTATTCACCTGCAATATTTTTTTATTTTTACTGTAGCAAATTTTATTTTAATTGTCAATTTGAAAAAATACACTCTGTCAGTAAAATCCTTCAGAGTGTATTTTTCAGTTTCTATTTATTTTTTCAGTACGGAACCGTCATAATACAATGTAGCAAAATAATCTTCAATCGTTTCTGCTCTGCGAATTAATTCAACTGAGCCGTCTTCATGCAGTAAAAGTTCTGCACTGCGCAGTTTACCGTTATAATTAAAGCCCATAGCATGACCGTGAGCACCCGTATCGAACATAACGATACGGTCACCGATATCAATTTTCGGCATTTTGCGGTCAATAGCAAATTTATCATTGTTTTCACAAAGGGAGCCGGTAATATCATAAACATGGTCGCACGGTTCATTTTCTTTACCGACGATTATCATATGATGATAAGAACCGTACAGCGCCGGACGCATCAGATTCGCCATACAGGAATCAAGACCGATATAATCTTTATATGTTTTCTTTTCATGCAGTACAGTCGATACGAGATAACCGTAAGGACCCGTGATAGCACGGCCGGATTCATAGGCAATAGCCGTATCAGTAAGTCCCGCCGGAACAAGAATTTCATCATATAATTTGTGAACGCCTTCACCTAATGCTTCAAGGTCAACAGCTGTATCCTCCGGACGATACGGAATACCGATACCGCCGCCCAGATTGATAAATTCAAATTTAATACCGAGTTCCTGTGCAATTTCCGCCGCTAATGTAAATACGATTTGGGCATTCAAAAGCAGACCTTCCAGTCTTGTTTCATTGGAAATTACCATGGTATGCAGACCGAAACGTTTAACGCCTTTGTCCATAGCGATTTTATACGCTTCAAACATCTGCTCTTTCGTAAGACCGTATTTAGCTTCTTCCGGTTTACCGATGATATCGTTGCCTTCAATTAAATTGCCCGGATTATATCTAAAGGACAGCACTTCCGGAAAACCTGCATTTTTTTCCAGATATTCAATATGACTGATATCGTCAAGATTGATGATTGCACCGAGTTCAATCGCTTTTTGGAATTCATCCGCCGGTGTATCATTTGATGTAAGCATGATTTTTTCGCCTTTAATACCGGACGCATCCGCGAGCAAAAGTTCCGCCAGGGAAGAACAGTCTGCGCCTGCGCCTTCTTCGCGCATAATCTGCAAAATACGCGGATTAGGCAGCGCTTTTACTGCAAAATACTCTCTAAATTCAGGTGCCCAGTCAAATGCTTTTTTAAAGTGGCGCAAATTAGCTCTGATTGCTTTTTCATCATAAATATGAAAAGGTGTCGGATATTTTTTAATAATTTCTTCTAATCGTTCTTGAGATATGGGAAAAACTTTTTCTGCCATTCACTAAAAGCCTCCTATTTGCAAAACCTAATCTATAATAAAAACTGTACAACTTGACAGTACAATGAATAGATTATACCATTTGTTGAGAAGCACTGTCAATTCATACTTGCCCATAATTTAAGGATTTTACGTTAATTTGTCACTTCACAAAAAATATACATGTATACATAGCGTATACATATAAAAAAAATTAACATTTTGTAGTATAATTTAGTAGTTCGCTATTTTTGATGTTATCCATTTCTTGAAATGTGTTTTTTATATTAGGAGGAATTTAATTATGACTAACAGTATGGCTGCTACTCATAGCCAAGGTAAAATTTTAAAAGATGTTATTTTCGGTGCCAGCGCAGCTGCAAATGCCGCCGCTCAGAAATACGGTGCAGATAAAGTAACCAACGGTACTATCGGCGCCATCATGGATGATAACGGCAAACTGTTATGTATCCCTACAGTAGAAAAAGTTATGCGCAGTCTGCCGATGAACGAAATTGCGGCTTATGCGCCGATTGCCGGTCTTCCTGCTTATCTGGAAGCTGTTAAAAACCTTACATTCGCTGATAATAAACCGGAAGGTTATCTTGAAGCCGTAGCAACTGCCGGCGGTACAGGTGCCATCCACAACACTATCTGGAACTATTCCGAAATCGGCGACAGTGTTCTTACTTCCGACTGGTACTGGGGCACTTACAATGTTTTGTGCAACGAAGCCGGCCGCAAACTGGAAACATACGAACTGTTCGATGAAAATATGAATTACAATATCGAAAGCTTCACAGATAAAGTAAATTCCCTGCTTGCCGACCAGGATTCCCTGCTTATCATCATCAATACTCCAGCACATAATCCGACAGGTTACAGCTTATCGGAAGATGACTGGGATAAAGTCCTTGATGTCTGCAAAGAACATGTCAAGGGCGGCAATAAAAAAATCACTCTGCTTGTAGACATTGCCTATATCGATTATGCCGGTGAAAAAAATGAAGCACGCAAATTTATGCGCAAATTCTCTAATCTGCCGGACAATATCTTTACTGTATTCGCCTTCAGCATGTCAAAAGGCTACACGCTTTACGGCCAACGTACCGGTGCTATGGTCGGCTTATCTTCCAATAAGGAAATTACTACCGAATTTTTAAATGTCTGCAAATACACGAGCCGTGCAACATGGTCCAATATCAACCGCGGTGCCATGGCTACGCTTGCCGCAATCGACAGCGATAAAACACTGCTTGCCCAATTTGAAGCGGAACGCGATGCAATCTATCAGACAATCAAACAGCGCGGTGCTATCTTCATGGATGAAGCTGCACAGTGCGGTCTTAAAGCTCTGCCGTACAAAGCAGGTTTCTTCCTCTCCATTCCGTCAAATGACCCTGCCGCTGTATGCGAAAAACTACATGATGATTTAATCTTCGCCGTACCGTTAAAACGCGGCGTAAGAATTGCCGTATGTTCCATCTCTGCCGAAAAAATGCACGGCATTGCTCAAAAAACACTGAATGCTTTAAACTTCGTTGAAGGAAAATAATATATTATAAAATCAAAAGGAACTGTCGCCTCAAAAATAAGTGACAGTTCCTTTTTTTATTCTATCAAAATTCTATTGATTGATTTCTTTGCTTGTCAAAGAAATTGAATTAAAGAAAGTGCCTTTCGGCACAATATAAGATACAGAGAATTAATTTCTTAATTTATCTTCATATTGCCAAAAAAAACCTTTGGTTCGTGCACTGCTAAGAGATTTTTACTTTAAGAAAATATTTTTATCTCTAACGTTTAAAAACTCGCTTCGCTCAAACATTTAAACTAAAAACAGAGCTAAAAATATTTTCTTAATAGCTAAAGCTACCGTAAAAATATCCAACGCAGACAAAATTCTAACATAATAATAGAAATTTATTTATACAGCAGTTTATATTTTCGTTCATACTTTAAAACTTTCTGTACATATTCCCGCGTCTCCGGAAACGGTATCTGTTTATAATCGCTGAAATTTTCATCCCAGCCGTATTTTTCCATCCATTCATGCACATTGCCGCGGCCGGCATTGTACGCCGCCAGCACCAAAACTTTATTGCCGAAAAATTCTTCATTCAATGAGGCAAGATACCAAGTACCATATTTTATATTTTTTTCCGGCTCGTACATTTCGTCCGCCGAAAAATTATCATCTTCTATCTGATACGCTATCCATGCCGCCGTTTCCGGCATAATCTGCATAATTCCCTGAGCTCCGTGCACCGACTGCGCCGTCGGCTCGAACTTGCTTTCTGCCAGAGCTACACCTGCAACCAGACATTCATCCATCTGATATCGGTCAGCATAGTATTCGATAAACTGCCTGTACGGATACGGATAAATATATTTCCGCTGAAAATCCTCATCATGCCAAATGCCGTATCCTATTCCCGCTAATATTACTATACATATACAAATTTTCTTCCAAAAGCCCATCTTTGTCTTCTGCCTTATCCCTGATTGGCAATCGGCCTTCTGTTCAATCCAGTATGCCATTTTTATCCTCTATAAATCCAGATTTCTTTCCTCACAAATTCGTGCCACTTTAGCAAGTGTAATCTCCGGCGTACCGCTGCTGTCAATCACAACATCCGCTTTCTCCGCTTTTTTCTCTAAAGACATCTGGGCATCTATTCTGCTTTCGGCTTCCTGCCTCGTCAGCTTATCACGGTTTTGAATTCGTTCAATCTGGAGCTGTCTAGTAATTTTTACTACCCAGACCTCATCGGCAAATTTATCCCAGCCGGCTTCATACAGTAAAGGTATATCCAAAACCACTACTTTAACTCTATTTTGCCGGCATTTTTCAATTTCATTCATGATGGCTTCTTTTATCAGCGGATGCATAGTGGCATTCATCCAGTTTTTTTCCTGTTCGTCGGTAAATACAATCCGGCCGATAAGACGTCGGTTCAGGCTGTTATCATCATTTAAAACTTTCATACCGAAATGATTTACATACGCCTGCCAGATTGCCTTATGCGGTTTTGAAAGTTCCCGCGCGATTTCATCACCGTCAATAATCACAGCACCGCGCTGCTTCAAATACGCGCTGACTGTACTTTTACCGCAGGCAATCCCGCCTGTTAAACCGATTATTCTCATCTTTTTCCCTCCTCACTATTTAACTGCTGGCAGTAAGGACAATAATACGTTCCTCTGCCGCCCACCACCGTTTTTTCAATCGGTGTACCGCATCTTCTACACAGCTCGCCCTTGCGGCTGTAAACATATAAATGTTCCTGATGCGCTCCTTTGCCGCCTAATCCGTTGCGATAATCACGAAAAGTCGTGCCGCCGTCTTCTATGCCGGCACTGATAACCTGATTTACCGCTTTATGCAAAATTTTTATTTCTTCTTCATTCAATGAACCTGCTGTTCTCACAGGATTTATCTTACTCAAAAACAGTGCTTCATCTACATAAATATTACCAAGTCCTGCAATATTCTTCTGATTGAGCAGAAACGATTTTATCTTGGCTTTACTATCATGCACTACTCTTTGCAGATAACCGACTGTAAAATCAGCCGATAAAGGCTCTGCCCCCAGGCAGTACAGTCCTTTCAGGCGCGGCAGTTCCTGTTTCGTTACAGCATCCAGCGTACCGAGTCTTCGTACATCGGCATAAACCAGTTTATTTCCGTCTTCCAGCCTGAATATCACACAGGCATACTTGTCAATCGCCTGATTTTGCAGTGTATATAAAAGTTTTCCCGTCATGCGCAAATGAATAACCGCACATATATTATTTTCCAATTCCAGAATAATATATTTGCCGCGCCTTTTTACGGCTTTAATGCGATTATCCTTTATTCTTTTTATATACTGCCCTGCTGATGGATATTTAATTACATCATCTTTAATAATTTCTATATCCGTAATTTTTTTCGTTTCTATAAACGGTCTAATTCCCTGAACGATATTTTCCACTTCCGGCATTTCCGGCATACAATCACCAGCCTTTATTTCGCCTCAGCCCAATTTTTGCCATAATTTATATCAATAGTAAGCGGTACTTTCAATTCTATTGTATTCTGCATAGCAGAACGCAAAATTTCAGAAACCTGCTTTATTTCTTCATTGACGACTTCCAAAACCAGCTCATCATGCACCTGAAGCAGAATTCTGCTCTTCAGTTTTGCCGCTTTGATTGCTTCACTTGCCCTGTTCATGGCGATTTTTATGATATCCGCCGCTGTCCCCTGAATAGGCGTATTCATCGCCATACGTTCCGCCAAAGAACGCTGGGTAAAATTGCGGCTTTTTATCGCCGGCAGATAGCGGCGGCGACCGAACAGAGTCGTTACATAACCTTTTTCGTGCGCGTCTTTAACTATTTTTTCCATAAAATTCTTCACGCCGCTGCATTCGGTCAGATAATTATCTATATATTCGCCTGCTTCTTTCGGTGAAATATGCAGATTTTTCGCCAGACCGAACGGACTGATACCATATATTATGCCGAAGTTGACGGCTTTTGCACGGCTGCGCATCTGCGGCGTAACTTTTTCAATCGGTACATGAAACACCTGTGCCGCCGTTGCCTGATGAATATCCTGGTTTTGACGAAACGCTTCCAGAAAATGCCTGTCTTCTGACATATGTGCCATAATTCGAAGTTCAATCTGCGAATAATCGGCAGACAAAATCTGGTCAAATCCTTCTCCCGGTTCAAACAAGCTGCGGATTTTTTTCCCTTCCGCCGTGCGTACCGGAATGTTTTGCAAATTCGGTTCGGAGCTGCTGAGCCTGCCGGTTTCCGTTACAGTCTGATTAAAACTTGTATGAATACGCATCGTTTTCGGATTTATAAGTGCTTTCAATCCGTCAAGATACGTCGTCTTTAATTTATTGAGAAGTCGGTAGTCCAGTATCTTCGCAATTATCGGATGCGCATATATCAGATTTTCCAATACTTCCGCATTGGTGGAAAAGCCCGTTTTCGTCTTTTTCAATGCAGGCAGACCAAGTTTTACGAATAAAATCTCGCCCAGCTGTTTCGGCGAATTTATATTGAAAATCTCGCCGGCAAGTTCATAAATATTCTGTTCCAGTACATGCAGTTCATCATTCATCTGCACATTCATTGCATCAAGTTTCGCTTCATTAATATAGATACCATCATTTTCCATATCGGCAAGCATTTTTGCCAGCGGAAATTCAATCTCCCGATACAGTCTGTCCATCTGCATGTCTTTCAGCCCGTTTTGTAACTTAGCACTTACTTCATTTAAATTCTGCACATCATAGATAAATTTATCTTCGCCCTTCAGCTGCTCGTAATCCGCTGTTTCCTCCACAGAAGCAATCTGACGTATTACATTCATTTCGTAACTGCGTTTTGCCGGTTCCAAAAGATATGCCATCAATAATATGTCATTTACTTTTCCGCACAAATTCAGACCTGCATGATAACATGATTTTACATCATAAACATTTTTTACTATATTCTCATCCGCCGTTATATCATCAAGCAGGGAAAAATCTTCTTTTATTAGACCGATTTTTTCGCCGGTACATACAGCCATTAATTTTATACCGACATCCGGCACCCGTCCTTCCGTCTGCATTAAAAGCGATAATTCTTTTTCCTTTAAAACAGTCTGTTTAAATTCCGCTATATTCTCTGCGTTTAAAATCTGGTAATCCGGCAGTGCTTTTGACTCAAAATCAAGCGTAATCTCCTGCTGTAAATCCGATTTAAACTCGGTCGCCAGAATTTTCCTCATACGGCCAAATACAGTTTTTAATTCATATTTATCGCAAAATGACTGCAGTTTCATTATATCCGGTGAAAGTCTGTATTCATCCGGTATGAAATCAACATCCACCTCGCAGCAAATCGTAGCCAGTTTGTATGACAGACGCGCCAAATCCTGATTTTGTTCCAGTTTTTCTTTTAACTTCTTACCGGAAACATTTTCAATATTGCCGAGCAGATTTTCCAAGTCGCCAAACTGAGTCAAAAGTTTCAGTGCCGTCTTTTCGCCAATCCCCGGTACACCCGGAATATTATCGGAGCTGTCTCCCATCAAAGCCTTTATATCTATCAGTTTCTGCGGCTTAAGCCCTGCATATTTTTCCTCGAATGCTGCTTCGTCAAAAACCTGCATATCTATAATGCCGCGCTTTGTAAGCATTACTTTTATCTGCGGAGCGATAAGCTGCAGCGCGTCCTTATCACCCGTAACGATAAGCGCTTCATATCCTTTAGCTGCCGACTTTTTCGCCAGCGTTCCGATTATGTCGTCAGCTTCATAATTGTCCTTTTCAATGAATGCAATTCCCAGCGCTTCCAGAAATTCCTGCAAGAGCGGTATCTGCGATTTTAATTCATCCGGTGTTTTTTCTCTTTGTCCTTTATACTCCTCATACATATCTGTACGGAAAGTCTTCCTGCTCTTGTCAAAAGCAACAGCAATACAGTCCGGCTTGTAATCGGTCAGAATTTTTCCGAGCATGTTGGAAAAACCCATGATGGCATTCGTATAAATTCCTTCCGATGAAGTCAGCGGCGGCAGAGCGAAAAAAGCTCTGTACATTAAGCTGCTACCGTCAATGATAATAAATTTTTCCATAAAAACCTCCTTTATTCCATAATCGTTATTCCCATTTCAGATGTCTGTACATCATTTACTTTCGTATTTTCAAATTCAGCAGCCGACTCTTCCTGTTTTATCTTTTTATCAACCGATTTGTACAATTCCTTCTGAGCATTTATACTGTTTTCACGTTGCGGTATACCTGTATCAATTTGTTTGTCCGTTTTTGGATTTGCCGCAGTGCTTTCCGTAATTTTTATGTCCTTACTGCCCGTACTTTCAACAGGTTTTGCCAATTCACCCGTCAATGGTGTCAATGTTGCCACTGTATAATTTTTATTCAAACTATAAGTAATATCGAAGATACTGCTTACATCGGTAAGATGAATATACGGTTTTTGGCTGAATAAGTCTACCGCTACAGCATTTTTTGCCGTAACAGCACTGCCGTTTTCGATTTTTACCGGAACATTCAACGTTTTTGCCAAATCCTGTACCGATACATAAATCTGATTTTTATAATTTACTGCCTTGAAAGAAAGTTTACTGCCTTTGTACATTATATTTACCGGTGCCGCAACGAAATTAGGCAGACCGTTGGATTCCTTAATGGACTTAGCAATATATTCTTCACTTATGAAATCAGCTATACCGTATCCCGCCAATCCCTGTTTAACAAAATCAACTGTTAAGTCCTGCATTTCATAACCGTCCGGATAAATATAATAAGCTACACGTCCGTCGTATGTTTTATCAATAACGAGGCGATTGTACATAATCTGCACCTGCGTACCCACTTCAACTTTATCGAACAGTTTTTCCACATCAGCTTCCACCATGCGCACACAGCCGTTAGAAACATAATGTCCTACAGAACTTGGATTATTCGTACCGTGAATGCCATAATTTCCGCCGATACCAAGCCAACGGAACCCGAGAGGATTATCAGGACCTGAAGCGATAACAACACTCGTATCACCCGGGTCAACCCATGTAGGATTTACGACTTTTTCCACGATTTTATAAAAACCCGCCGGTGTCTTGCTGCCGATTTTGCCTACACCAACAGGATACATCGCTACACATTTGTCATCTTCATACAGACGCAGTGAACGCGCCGGTATATTTATCAATATCCAGCGTTTAACTGTACTGCCCGTCGTATTTGTTGTGTTTACTGCAGTATTTTCCGCTGCAAAAACAGCTCCCTGCAATATCAGCATACAAAAAAATAAAAATAAAGCCATAAATTTTTTCATAAAAATCACTTTTCCTTCCCAAATTTTTCCCGTTATTTTATAATAACACATCATACACTTTTTACAATAGCAAAACACCGCTGGACAAGATAAATCCGCAGGATTATAATAATACTTGCTAACAAGCAGAGTAAATATCCGTGCGTTAAGTGTCCGGCAGACGGGGAGTTGCTGCCTGAACGAAAAGATTTTCTTGCGGTACGGATATTGCATCCCGCTGCTGCATACAGGGAACAGCTTCCTACTATGTGGCAACGCCAGTTTTAGGAGGTATGTTTATGTATATTGTTTCCAGTGGCCTCTTTATAGCTTTAACAATTTTATTCACTTACGTTTTTGCTATTCAAACCACTTTTATCCGTATTGATTTTGCATTTATTCCCATCGCGATTTACGCATCCGTGTGGGGTGCAAAAAAAGCCGCTGTCATGGCGGTACTTGCCGATATCATCGGCAGCAATCTGTTCATGCCGGGGCTTTACTTTCCCGGATTTACACTGAGTGCAGCCGTATCCGCTTTTATTTACGGCAGTTTTCTTTATAAACGGGAAATCACCTTTAAAAGACTGTTTATAATGAACAGCTTCGTTTTTATCCTTGTCGACTGCATTTTAAATAATATCTGGCTGACTTTAATGTATCATGATGCCGCCGCAGCTTTCTACGCTGTCCGTCTGTTGAAATCGGGGATATTGACATTTTTGAAAGCCGCTGTATTGTACAATCTGTTCAAACCATTAAAAATTTTCATCTTAAAATACAATAAATAATTACAAAGGAAGATTTATTATGGAATTCGGCGATATATTTTTATTCTTTCTTTTAGTTGTCGTCTTCATCTACACTTTCTGGGATGATGTATTTACCGACACGCAGTTTTAATGTAAAAACGACCTTCGATAGTTATACTGAAACTATTAAAGGTCGTTTTATTTTTCTAAAATACATATTGAACAAGTATCATATAACAGATTGTCCCGCCTGCTATGGAAATTAACATCTGCCTTTTCCATAAATGCAGTACAATAACGAAAACAATAGCAATAAATTCGGGAATACCGTGGCTGCCAGTAAATATACTCACATCTTTCAGACAGTAAATGACTAAAAGACCAAATACGGCAGACGGAAGAAAATTTCCCAAATATTTTATATATTTAGGTGTGGATTTTTCCGTCGGAAATAAAATAAACGGTACAAAACGGGTCAGCATCGTTCCAAGCACCACCATAGAAACAGTTATTATTTGTTCCGTAAAACTCATTTTGTTACCACCTCTTTATTTAACGGCTTACGCAACATAGTCAATACAGCAAGAATTGCCAGCATGGACGGAATAATAAAATTTTCCGAACCGAAAACAATAAGACAACTTACAGAAATAACTATACCTAAAACAGCGGACAGATGATTTTTTTCATGCAGCCACTGTTCAAGAAAAATAACGACAAACATGGCTGTCGTCACAAAGTATAAACCCTCTGTATTGAAATGAATTAATGAACCGAAAATTCCTCCAAGCGTTGCTCCCGTAACCCAATATATCTGGTTAAAAAAAGTAACAGCGAACATAAACCAGCCGCGGTCAATCCCCTTTGGAATTCTGGCAGTATAATTAATCGAAAAACTTTCATCACACATGCCGAATATTAGATAAATCTTTTTCCAGCCTGTATAACGATATTTATCAAGCATGGAAATACCGTAAAACAAATGTCTTGCATTAATCATCAATGTCATTAACAGTGCCTGCACCGGATTAAATGCTCCTAAAAGCAGATTGACAGCAACAAATTCCACCGAGCCCGCAAAAACCGTCAAGCTCATCAGCATTGGATACCAGAAACTGAAACCGGATACATTCATGTAAATTCCATATGCCAGTCCTAAAAACCAAAACCCGGCAAAAATAGGTATAGTATGCGGAAATGCCGCTATAAATGCTTTTTTCACTACGACTAACTTACTCTCCACAATATCCTCCTCTACGTAAAAATCATTCAATATTAATCTGCACGCCAACAGATATATTATAATATTATCATTGCAATTCCATACAATCAACAATATAATTGTATGTATTACAATAAAATCGGAGGAATAGTTATTATGCCGTTTAATTCGTTTCTAAATTATCCGCTCTCTTGGAAACCGGACCGCCAAAAACTCACAAGACCGATTTATCTCTCACTGGCAAAACAACTGGAACGGGATATTTCCCAGGGATTTCTCATTGCCGGCACGAAATTGCCGCCGCAAAGAGAACTAGCCGATTTTCTGGATATAAATTTTACGACCGTAACTCGTGCTTATAAATTATGTGAACTTAAAGGACTGATTTACGCCGTTGCCGGAAGCGGTACATTCGTAGCAGCCACTGCCAGCCAATCGGTAACAATATCCAGTGATAAACTGCCATGCGGCAATATCGACTTAGGATTTATCAGTTCATTTGAACAGTGCAACTTCATGATTACGCCTGTTATAAAAAAAGTATTATCCAAACGGCAGGTAGCAGAACTTGTCGACTACAATTATCCTACGGGCATGCCGCATCACAAATCAGCCGGCATAAACTGGATGAAAAATCTCGGTCTGAATGTGGACGAAGAACATCTCGCCATCACTTCTGGCGCACTGAACGGACTTACATTGATTTTACTTGCCTTATTTGAACCGGGAAATCGCATTGCTGTCGATACATATACTTTTTCCAATTTTATTGAACTTGCCAAAATGTTTCATCTCCAATTAATACCTGTTGAAAACGATGACGAAGGAATGATACCGGATATCTTAGAAAATAAATGCAAACTTAATAAAATACACGGTATATTTCTCATGCCCTCCTGTGCCAACCCCACAACTATAATGATGTCCTATCGTCGTAAAAAGGAGTTGGCGGACGTCATAAAAAAACACAATCTCATTTTACTGGAAGATGATGTCTATGCTTTTATTTCTGCCGGTATCATAGCTGATTATACTGAACCTCTGTTCAATCTTGTACCGCAAAATTCCATTTATATTTGCAGTACTTCAAAATCCATCTGTTCTGGTCTGCGCGTCGCTTATATTGTTTTCAGCAGCAGATTTCGCGACAGTATTTTAAAATCTCTTTACAACGTCAATGTAAAAACATCTTCCATCGATGCTGAAATCGTAACGGAAGCAATTTTATCGGGTACTGCCAATAATATCGTAAAAAAGAAAATTATTCTGGCAGAAAAAACAAATGCGATTTTTAATAAATATTTTAAACAAAACAATAAAAATATCCATCCTCTGAGTTTCTACCGCTGGCTGCCGATTGGCAATCACCAAGACGGTTTCCAGATAGAAAAAATCTTTCAGTCAAAAGGATTACGCGTTTACCATTCCGACAGATTTCTTTGCGGTTCTTTTGAAAATACACATTATCTGCGCATTGCTCTGTCTACCGTTCTTTCTCTGGATGAACTGCATAAAGGATTGAGCCTATTATACGATTTAATTAACAATCACTAAAAATGGATACGGCATAAAATAATATTTACACCCTATCCTTTTTATATTGTTAAATCCTACTATGTTTATAAAATTCAAGAAATTATCTTCCGTACAATATAAAAAGAAGTATTTCTTCTTATATTCATCAAGCAACTTTTCTTTGAATACACAGAAAAATAAACACCTAGCCTACAGGTATTATTACAGGAAAAATTCATTATTTTTTCTGCTACTGCAAAGCGGCGTCAAATGTTCCTTTAATTTGTTCAATAATTCCTGCGGCACATAGCGGCAGTTCATCGGACATACTTTTATACAGCGCAGACAGGATATACATTTTTCCTTTTCACATTCAAGGGAGTTTTTATCGATGGCACCAGTTGGACAGCCAGATGCACATATCTTGCATGAAATGCACTTGTCCTTATCCAGAAGCGGCGCCATGGAGGCAGCCATCGCCTTCTTATACGGTCTGTTCCCACTAACACTCACATCATCATTATTTCCGCTTTGCACTTTCACTTTTATCTTTTCAGCAAAATCCGTAAGTTCTTTCTTATCCGCATCGTCCGGCCGGCCTGCGCCGAATTCAGGCACTATTGAATGCTGAGTTACCACGGCCGCTGCAGCTATTACTTTAAACCCTTTTTCTTCTGCCATATCTTTTAATTCCAGCAAAGTATCTTCATAAGCACGATTGCCGAAAGTAACAATAAGAACTGCTAAACTTCCATTGCCGGAAATATTTTTACAAAAACGCTGCACAAAAGTCTGCGGTACTCTGCCTGCATAAGATGGTACGCCGATTAATACCATATCATCTTTGGTAAAAGCCATTTTTAAATCTTTGTTTTGATACGCTGTCAAATCCACGTCTTCCGCTGGCATTTGCATTTTTACAGATAAAAAATCAAGGACATTCCGTGTACTGTCCGTCGGACTGAAAAACAGATTGTACAAATTCATTTCATTCTCCTCCGATTTTCCCAATTTCATTCATAAAAAAATCCATCAGCCAAACGACTGATGGATTTTCATGCAAAAATTAATTATTAGCCAATAACAACCATTGCTTGACCAGGTTTTACGCTATCGCCAGCATTAACTGCGAAAGATTTAACTGTACCAGCTTTAGGTGCGGAAATTTCGTTCTGCATTTTCATAGCTTCAAGAATTAATAAAGTGTCGCCAGCATTAACAGCCTGACCAACAGAAGCTACGATTTTAACGATTTTACCAGGCATTGGAGCTGTAACAGTTTCATCACCAGCGGATGCAGCAGGTGCAGCAGCAGGTGCTGGAGCTGCTTTCGGTGCAGGTGCAGCAGCAGGAGCCGGAGCTGCTTTTGGAGCCGGAGCTGCAGCAGCTTTCACTTCTTCAATTTCAACTTCATAAGCGTTACCATTTACAGTGATGTTAAATTTTT
>USIX01000004.1 GCA_900554895.1 uncultured Megamonas sp.
CGCTTTCCAGGCGTGCTCCTTCAACCACTCGGACAACTCTCCATGTGCTCTCAAAACAATATTTTATTGTTACTGACAGAAATATATAATACCAGAACAATTTATATATGTCAATACTTTATTTTAAAATTTATATAAAAATAGACTGTTTTTATTTTCACCATAAAAACAGTCTGCTAAACGAAACAATTATGCATTCTATGCTTCTCCGCGTAAATGAGCAAGTTCTGCCTGTTTTTCAGAATAGTACCATCTTACAGACTTGCCTATAGCGCATCTTACAGCATCCAATTTTCCCTGAACAGCCAATTTTTTCAGTCTAACGGCATCTAATCCACTGACGGATAAATAACTCGCGGAGATGAAGCCTCCTCTCTTTAAATAACTGCGGTACAACTGACAATCCCGACGGTCTACTTCAACTCTTTTTATAGCCATTTACTATCACCTCATATATTTTTTGTGATAAGAAAGCTGTTCTGTCAGAACATTATTGTTTATCCATGTTGACATTCATGCTACAAGATAACTCAATTTCACTATTATTATATACTATAAATGTAAAACTGTATAGTTTACATATAAAATTTAAGTAAAAACAATTTAAAAATTTTGTATAATAAAACGAAAGCAGACTACCCGATAAGATAGTCTGCTTTATTTTACTTGCTAAAAGTATAAGTTGTCGTTGTATGCGTTTTCTGACCTGCTTTAAGTACAGGAGAGTCAAATTTATCACAGTTCACGGCATTAGGAACGTATTGCGTTTCCAGACAAAAAGCTCCGCGTCTTACATAAATATGACCTTTTTTACCCGGTTTTCCTTCAAGGAAGTTAGCGGAATAGAACTGTGCCCCCGGCATTGTCGTTGCTGCTTTCAAGACAATACCAGTTTTTTCCGATTTTGCTTCAGCAAAAGTATACAGTCCTTCATGTTTTGGCAAAAGTACAGTATGGTCATAACCTGCTGCAATTTCCAACTGCCTATCTTCTTTTTCAATATCCTGACCTATTTTCTTTCCTTCACTGAAATCAAATACGTCGCCTTTTTCTATTGGACGGATTTCACCTGTAGGAATTAAATTTTCATTAATCGGCACCATTGCAGGACAATTGAGTTTTAAAATCTGATCATAAACAGTGCCTTCTCCTTCACCGTCAAGATTGAAATAGCTGTGATTTGTCAGATTAACCACCGTATCCGCATCAGTTTCAGCCTTGTAATCAATTCTCAAGCAGGCATCATCATCAAAACTGTAAGTAACTTCAACATCAAGATTGCCCGGATAATTTGCTTCACCATCCGGAGAAGTACGTTTTAAAGATACACTGTTCTCACCAATTACAAAATCACTATATACTTTTGTATTGAAACCTTCACTGCCGCCATGCAGATGATTTGGTCCGTTATTCACTTCCAGCTGATATTCTTTGCCATTTAAAGTGAATTTTCCCTCAGCAATACGATTGCCGCAACGACCGATGAATGCACCGTAAAAGAAATTTCCATTTTCATAACCGGCTAAATCATCATAGCCTAAAACGACATCATGCAGTTTCCCGTCCTTACCTTCAACAACAACTGCCTGTATTATACAGCCGTAATTAATAATATTTACATATTCGCCTTTAGAATTTTCAAGTTTAAATTTATAAACTTTTTCACCTTTAGATGTTACACCAAAATCACTTTTTGTCACTGTCATTTTTTTTACTTCCTTTTATATAAATTTTATCCTACTAAACATTCCGACACGCTGCCGTAGTATCGCGCAAAACCAGTGTATTCTGCAATACCACCTGACGGCTTGTCTTATTTTCATTGGCAATCTTTTCCATCAACAGACTGGCCGCCGTCCAGCCCAAAGTCATCATGTTCTGGTCCATTGTCGTAAGTTTCGGTTCTATGAAATTACTGAGCAATATATTATCAAATCCCATTACAGATATATCCTCTGGTACTTTGATACCCAAACGGTGACAGCCGTTTACCGCCCCGATACCCATCAAATCATTACAACTGAATATCGCCGTAATTTCCTTTTTTGCCTGCAAAGTTTCAACAATTTTTTCCGCGGTCAATTCCACAGTTTCTATACTATTACCTGCACCGATATTTAAAATATAGTCTTCCCTAAAATTATGCATCTTCTTCATTATTTCTTCATACGCATTCTGCTTAAATTCATACGAGTCGCTTCTGTCTCCGCGAATAAAACAGATATTTTTATGCCCTAAAGAAATCAGATATTCTAATGCTATTTTTGTACCTATCCGTTCATCATTATTTACATATGAAATGGCCGGTCTTTTAACATATGAATTTATAAATACCATCGGCATGCGCTGCGCAATCTGGTCAAAAAAGTCACTGGCTACTTTTCCCGTATTCGGGCTAATATTTATTATTCCCGATACATTGCGCATCAAAAGTTCGTTCATACATCTTTTTTCACTGATAGGATTATCTTTCGTATAAGTGAGCAGCAGCGAATATCCGCTGCTAGCCGTAAAACTTTCAATACCATTTACTACTTCCGCAAAAAAAGTATTGAACAGACTCGGTACAATTATGCCTATTATCGAAGAACGCTGCGTATTCAATTCTCGAGCCTGAATGTTCGGTATATACTTCAAATCCTTAATTGCTTCGAGAACTTTGCGACGTGTAGAGTCCTTTACCGGATAATTTCCGTTTACCACACGCGAAACTGTAGCCACCGAAACCTGAGCTTTTTTTGCCACATCAATTATTGTTGTTGATTTCATTTTCCTCAAATCCTTGCTTTAAATATCTCTAAAATATATATTGTTTCGTCCAAATCATCAAATGATGATGTATCAACGGCATATACTAGCCATTATAATCATTTTTAATCAATATAGCTACAGTTATTTTATTTCATTATTTTCAGTTTATTTTAATCTAAATATACGCCATCTACAAATTTATTATAGATGGCATATACTCTATTTTATATTTTCTTCACTACAGAATTATAAAGTCTTTACAAACTTATTAAACGCTTCAATACCCTGAATATTACGTTTGAACACGCCAGCATGTAAAAGTACTACCATAAAGATTTTACCGACTTCGAATTTAAGCATATCTTCAACTTCATCTGCTTTGATATCCTTGTATTTTTCACGAAGTTTTGCATACCAGTCAGCATGTTTTGCTACCTGTTCATCATCACTGATATCTTCTTTTCCGGCAACAAAATAATTTTTTACTTTTGCCAATTCATCTTTTAAACGAGCCGGCAGCACAGCAAGACCCATAACTTCAATCAGACCGATATTTTCTTTCTTAATATGATGTACTTCATCATGCGGATGGAAAATACCGAGCGGATATTCTTTTGTCGTACGATTATTGCGCAGAACCAAATCAAGTTCGTATTTGCCGTCACGAATGCGCGCAATCGGAGTAATCGTATTATGCGGCTGTCCGTCGCTTTCAGCCAGAATATCTACAGAAGCATCAGAGTAGCCTCTCCATGCATCCAAAACATGTACGGCAAAATCAATCAAGTCCTGTTTATTGGAGCTAGCTGCACGAATTACGGACATAGGCCATTTTACTCTGCCTACAGAAACATTATCAAAACCTTTAACAGTATATGTTTCTTCCACCGGTGCTTTTTCCATAGCAAACGTGTAATGACCGCCCTGATAATGGTCATGCGACAAAATGGAACCGCCGACAATCGGTAAATCCGCATTGGAACCTAAGAAATAATGCGGCAGATAATCCACAAAATTCAAGAGGTTTTCAAATGTTGCGCGGCAGATTTTCATCGGTACATGTTCACTATTGAGCAAAATGCAATGTTCATTATAATAAGTGTACGGAGAATACTGCATGAACCACTGATGACCTTCGAAATCCATCGGAATTAAACGAATGGTCTGACGGGCAGGATGATTGGCATGACCTGCATATCCTTCATTTTCACGGCAAAGCAGACATTTCGGATAAGAAGATGATTTCACCAGTTTTGCTTTGGCAATATCTCTAGGGTCTTTTTCCGGTTTGGACAAATTGATTGTAACATCCAAATCACCGTATTCAGTTGCTGCTTTCCAGATAATATTCTTATCAATACGGTCTTTGCGAATATAATTGGAAGCAATATTCGTTTTATAAAAATAATCAGTTGCCTGTACAGGAGATTTTTCATAAATAGCTCTGAATTTTTTAATCACTTCAGAAGGACGCGGCATTACGCAGTTCATAATGCGTGTATCGAACAAATCACGCTGTACTACGGTATCTTCGCACAGTTCCTTTTCTACGGCATAATCGAGCATATTTTCCAAAATATCATGAGCTATCGGCAAGGTTTCGTTGATTTCAACCGGTTCAAATTCATCTACCTGAAGCAAATCAAGCAGTAAATTTGCGCTGTAATATTTATCTTCTTCAGAAATAAGACCTTGTTGCAGGGCAAAATTCAAAAGACGATTTATTTCAAAATTCATATCCATTATCAAATAACCCCTTTTTAAATACAACTCAAATGACAGTTAATCTTCAAATCCGTTTGGATGAGCTTGATGCCAAGTCCATGCCGTTTTAATAATGTCTTCCATGCTGGTGTATTTAGGATGCCAGTTGAGGATTTTCTGCGCTTTTTCACTGGAAGCAATAAGTCTAGCAGGGTCGCCTGCACGGCGCTGACCGTATTCAACTTTAATTTTCTGGCCTGTAGCTTTTTCAGCAGCATCAATCATTTCTTTTACGGAGAAGCCTTCACCTGTACCAAGATTAAAAATACTGCTGTCATTGCCTGCACGCAGATAATTGAGAGCTTTCATATGTGCATCAGCCAAATCCATTACATGTACATAGTCACGAATGCAAGTTCCGTCCGGAGTAGGATAATCTGTACCAAATACAGTGATATGGTCACGTTTGCCAAGCGGCACCTGCAGAATAATCGGAATAAGATGGGTTTCTGTTGTATGTGCTTCACCGATATGACCATCTTCAATAGCGCCCGCTACATTGAAATAACGTAAAGATACATATTTAATGCCGTTTGCCATATCTACCCATTTCATCATTTTTTCCATCATACGTTTAGATTCGCCGTATGGATTAGTAGGATTTGTTTCGTCCGTTTCCAAAATAGGTACGCGTTTCGGTTCGCCATAAGTTGCAGCTGTAGATGAGAATACGATTTTCTTAACATCATATTTAACCATAGCTTCAAGCAAAGTTTCCATACCGCAAGTATTGTTATTAAAATACTTCAATGGAACCTGCATACTTTCACCGACAAGAGAATTTGCAGCAAAATGAATTACAGCTTCAATTTTATTTTCTGTAAATACTTTATCAAGGTCAGCTACATTGCGGATATCGCCTTCATAAAATTTAGCTTTTTCATGCACAGAAGCACGATGACCTGTTTGCAGATTATCAATTACTACAACGTCTTCACCATTACTAATGAGTTCATAAACCATATGAGAGCCGATATAACCTGCTCCGCCACATACCAAAATTGCCATTTTAAATCCTCCTTAATTATTGAATAAATATATATAAAATGAAAAATTAGTAAACGTTTTCTAATTTCATTATACATCAACAAAAAAAATAAAGCAATACTTTTTAAAATTATTTTATTTTTAATATTGTAGACAATTTTTCCGTACTTTATCCATTATTAAAGCAATATAAATCAACATAATTCAAACATCAATAATAAGAAAACAGTATTAAATTCATCTAAAACAAGATTTTTTTTCACATTTTATTATTGACTTTTATTTTTTTATGTTGTATTATGTGTATTGTAAAGATAAATCAAAGCATTCCAACAGCAACCAATCAAAAGGAGTGTATATATTGTGACACAGAGAAATTATTATCTTGCTATCGATATTGGCGCTTCCAGCGGCCGCCATATTTTAGGCTGGGTAGAAAACGGCACTATCCGCTTGGAAGAAATTTACCGCTTTGCCAATGGATTGATAGAAAAAAATGGTCATTTATGTTGGGATATTGACCGTTTATTTTCAGAAATTATTAACGGTTTGAAAAAGTGCCGTGAATTAAACAGAATTCCGGCAAGTATCGGCATTGATACATGGGGAGTCGACTTCGTTCTTCTTGATAAAAACGGTAAAATGCTCGGCGACAGTGTTTCTTATCGTGATAAACGTACGGAAACCATGGATACACAGGTATATAACGTCATTTCCGAAAAAGATTTATATGCCCGAAACGGTATTCAAAAACTGATTTTCAACACAATTTATCAATTATATGCTATAAAACAGACACAACCTGAAATACTTGAAAACGCTAAACATTTCTTAATGATACCTGAATATCTTAATTTTCTGCTGACAGGACAAATCAAAAACGAATACACAAATTCCACAACAACACAGCTTGTTAATGCCAATACACAGGACTGGGATTACGAATTAATGGAAATGCTCGGCATTCCTACGGAAATCTTCGGTAAAATCTATATGCCGAAAACAGTAGTAGGCACCTTGACTGACGAAATAGCCAAAACCGTTGGATTTAATACGGAAGTAATTCTGCCGCCGACGCATGATACGGCTTCTGCTGTACTTGCCGTTCCGACAAATGATTACAATGCTATTTACTTAAGCTCCGGCACATGGTCGCTCATGGGTATCGAACGCATGATACCGGACTGCACGGAACTCAGCCGCCAGCATAATTTTACGAATGAGGGCGGATATCATTACCGCTACCGTTATCTGAAAAACATCATGGGTATGTGGATGATGCAGTGCGTACGTAAAGAATTTCGCCATAAATACAGTTTCCATGAATTATTCACTTTAGCGGATATTGCCAAATACTTCCCTTCAGTTATTGATGTAAACGACGAATCATTCTTGGCCCCTGAAAGTATGATTACCGCCGTACAGGATTACTGCAAAAAAACAAATCAGGAAATCCCTCAGACAGAAGGCGAAATTCTTTACTGCATATATAACAGCTTGGCAAAATACTATGCCAAAGTCGTAAAGGAAATTGAAGATGTCACTCGCAGAGAATATAAACGTATTCATATCATCGGCGGTGGCTGCCAGGATGTCTTCCTCAATCGCCTGACGGCAAAATATACGGGCAAAGATATTTACGTAGGTCCGATTGAAGCAACTGCTGTCGGCAATATTGTCTGCCAGATGCGAAAAGCTAATGAATTCCCTGATTTAATTGAAGCCAGAAAATGTATTGCCAAATCCTTTGATGTGCACAAAACAGAAATCATTGAAGGCCGTTTCTGGGAATACGCTAACGATTAATAAATAAATTTAGAATTTTAGGAGGAATATGTTATGTCCCGATTTGAAGAAGCAAAAGAAAAATATGCCGCATACGGCGTTGATGTTGACAAAGCCCTTGAAACACTCGGTAAAGTGAGAATTTCCATGCACTGCTGGCAGGGAGACGATGTTTTAGGTTTTGACTCTGATTCTCTTACAGGCGGTATTGCTACCACAGGTAATTATCCAGGCAAAGCCACCAATCCAGATGAACTTATGTCCGACATAAAAAAAGCATACTCTTTAATCCCTGGTAAACATAAACTCAACCTGCATGCTTCCTATCGTATTACTGATGAAAAAGTCGACCGTGATAAAATTGAACCGAAACACTTCCAGGCCTGGGTGGATTTTGCCAAAGAAGAAGGCATCGGTCTTGATTTCAATCCGACATTCTTCTCTCATCCGAAACTCGTTAACAACATGTCATTATCTCATCCGGATAAGGCTATTCGTGATTTCTGGATTAATCATGCCAAAGCCTGCCGCAAAATCGCCAACTATTTCGGCGAACAGCTCGGTATAACTGCACTTGACAATATCTGGATACCGGACGGTACAAAAGATGTTCCGGCAGACAGACTCGGTCCACGCGCTCGCTTGAAAGAAGCTCTCGATGAAATCTTCTCTGTAAAATACGACAAGAAAAATATCGCTGATGCTATCGAAGGCAAAGTATTCGGTATTGGAGTTGAATCCTATACTGTAGGTTCACATGAATTTTATATGAATTATGCTGCTAAAAATAATCTCATGTGCCTCCTCGATACAGGTCATTACCATCCAACAGAAGTCGTTTCCGATAAAATTTCCTCCATGCTTCTGTTCAACGATCAGCTTGCTCTGCATGTAAGCCGCCCTGTACGTTGGGACAGCGACCATGTAATCAAACTCGACGACGAACTGCAGGAACTCGCTAAGGAACTTGTCCGTTGCAATGCTCTTGACCGTGTATTTATCGGACTTGACTTCTTCGATGCCAGCATCAACCGTATCGCTGCCTGGGTTATCGGTATGAGAAATATGCAAAAAGCGCTGCTTTTAGGCCTGCTCGAACCACATGCAGCTCTCAAGAAAATGCAGGATGAATGCAACTTCACTGAACTTTTAGCTACACTTGAAGAAATTAAAACTCTGCCATTTGGCGATGTTTGGAACCATTTCTGTGAAATCAACAATGTTCCTGTCGGTAAAGACTGGTTTAAAGTTGTAAAAGACTATGAAAAAGATGTATTATTAAAACGATAATTCTTGATATGTCTTAAAAGAAAGGATTTGAATTCAATGTTAGTTACAGATGCAGAATTTGTCCAAGGCTTTATCCGCCTGACTGACGATGCTTTTCGCAAAGGCTGGCACGAACGTAACGGCGGCAACTTAAGCTATCGTATTAAAGACGAAGAAATCGAAACTGTTAAAGACCAGCTGGCAAAGCCTGAAAAATGGCTGCCAATCGGTGTAAGCGTACCAAATCTCGCTAATGAATATTTTCTCGTAACAGGTACAGGCCGCTATATGCGCAACGTCATTTTAAAACCGGAAGAAAATATCGGCATTGCCAAAATCGATGATAAGGGTGAAAATTATGCCGTTGTCTGGGGTCTTACCGTTGGACACCGCCCGACAAGCGAGTTTCCGACCCATTTAATGAACCACAGCATAAAAAAAGAACTTACGCACGGAACAAACCGCGTAATCTATCATGCTCACCCGACAAATATCATTGCACTTACCTTCGTGTTGCCGCTCAGCGACAAAGAATTTACGCACGAACTTTGGGAAATGGCAACAGAAGACCCTGTTATCTTCCCTGAAGGTATCGGCGTTGTTCCTTGGATGGTACCGGGAGGCAGTGAAATCGCTAAAGCTACGAGTAAATTAATGAAAAAATATAATATCGTTGTATGGGCTCATCACGGTATGTTCTGCTCTGGCAAAGATTTCGATGAAGCATTCGGTCTTATGGATACAGCTGAAAAAGCCGCTGAAATTTGTGTAAAAGTCCGTTCCATGGGCGGCAAAAAGCAGACTATCAGCGACCATAATTTCCGCGATTTAGCACGTGATTTCAAAATCAATCTTAATGAAGACTTCTTAGATTAAAGTTCTCCTTCGGTTCACGGCGATATAAAAATGACCTTATATCGCCGTGAAACCGAAACGCAATTGTTTAAAAATTTTTATTACTAAAATTAATTTTTAATATAGGGAAAAGGGGTTTTTATAATGACATATCAAGAACCATCACCTTGGAAAAAAACCATACTTGCCGCTATGACCAGCTATATCGATGCCGGTTCCATCGTTGCCGGAGCCGCTGGCTTAAGCCTTTGGCAGGCTTATCTGGGCATGGACGGCTTTCAGATGGGCGCACTTGCCGCTCTTTCATCCAATGCCGGCAGTGCTGCAGTCGGTGCCTTAATCGGCGGTCGCATCTGTGATAAATACGGTCGAAAATTCGTTTATACGTATGACCTTTTAATTTATATTATCGGTATGCTGTTAATTGTATTCGGTGTAAATTATCCGATGCTGCTTTGCGGTTATATCATCGTCGGTCTCGGCGTCGGCGCTGATATTGTCGCTTCATGGACATTAATCGCCGAAGAAGCTCCTGCCAAAGACAGAGCAAAACACTGCGGCAGTGCTCAATTTGCCTGGGCACTTGGCCCTGCTGTTGTACTTCTGTTCTCCGCTTGGCTCAACCAGTATGGTCTCATCGGTAATCGTATCGTATTTGCCCACTTAATCGTCGTTGCTGCCTGGGTTTGGTATCAGCGTCTGAAAATGCCGGAATCAAAAGACTGGAAAGCCGCTAAAGAGGCCGAAGAAAAACTTATTGCTGAAGGTAAAGTAAAACCTGTATCCTACAGCGAAATTTTGACCGGCATCAATCTCAAAACTGTATTATTCCTCTGTGGTATATATACCATCTGGAATTTATGTGCTAGTACCTGGGGATTTTTCATGCCTTATATTTATGAACATGTCGGCAATCTGTCCAACAGTATGAGTCAGCTTATGAGCGTAGGTTCTTTCGTAATTTCCTTCGTCGGCACGTTCTTTATCTTCATGCAGCTCGGTGATAAAATCAGCCGTCGTTTACTTTACGGTGTTATCGGCGGTATTTATGTTGTAGCATGGTTTGTATGGACACTTCCGCCAGAAATGCTCGCTATGTGGATGCTCATCATGTTTACAATTTTCGCCGGCATCAATAACGGTTCCGGCCAGCAAGCATTCTACCAGTTATGGTGTTCTGAACTGTTCCCGACAAAATACAGAGCCACGGCTCAAGGTCTTACTTTCTTCATCACCCGTATTTTAGCTGCTATCTGGGGTTTCTGCGTACCGATTATAATGACAACACTCGGTTTCAGATACGCAGCCATGATGCTATGCGGATTTGCACTCATCAGCTGGCTTATCGGTGTTATCGGTGCTCCGAAAACGGAAGGAAAAACACTTAAACAAATTGAAATCGAACGTTACGGTCACGAAGTTAAATAAATTTTTATTTATTGTTCATTTTTCTTTAATACAAAGAAAAATGAACCAAAAAGAAAACCTTTTTAACGTTTCACTTACGCTGCACTGGGCGAGCCTCCGAGATATTTATATATGAACAGTCGGTACAACGGCTCGAAACGCTTGGAATTTAGCTCGTGCCTTCGGGTTTTCAGCAGGAACTTAAATTGAGCTGAAGAATGCTGAATTTGCTAGTCATCTCAGAACTTTGTTCCACATTTAAAGTGAAAATCTCTAGTGGTGCACTAGCTCCAAAAGTTTTAAGATAGCTCTTGGTGCTTCAGCACTTAGAGCTATCTTATGCCTGTGATGATTTTTCGGCAACTTTTCTTTGCATTCAAAGAAAAATTGCCTGGCGCAATATAAATATAAATTTAGAAATAACTATTTTCATATTATGCCACACTGGCACTTTCTTTAAATCGATTTCTTTAAATGCAAAGAAATCGACAAATAAAAATATTATTGATTGTGAGGTAATATTATGGAAAGATTTGCTTGGAAAGCTGTTATTAAAGACGGTATGCTAGATGAGTACAAAAGACGCCACGATAATATCTGGCCTGAAATGAAACAGGTATTAAAAGAAGCCGGCATAAAAAATTACACGATTTGGAATGTCGGTAATGAAGTTTTCGGTTATTTTGAATGTGAACAAGGCGTAGCCTTTGCTGAAAAATATCAGGCACAAAGTCCGATTGTCGATAAATGGAATGAATACATGAAAGATGTCATGGTAATGGAAATGGACCCTGTAACCGGTGCTCAGCCGAAAATGAAGCAGGTTTTCTTCTTAGAATAAAATTATTTGCAAAATATGTTTTAATGCTATACTGAAATCACCAAATGGGGTAGAGCAACAAAAAGACAGAACCGTCATTGTAAAATCAGTGATACGTTCTGTCTTTTTATTTTAATAGATTATTTTTATATCATTGTTTTTTATAAATTCCAGCCACTCAGGGTTCGGTTCTTTATCTGTTACGATATAATCGACCTGTGCCAGGTCGCACGTTCTGGTAAATGCTATCTTATCGAATTTACTGCTGTCTGCCAATAAAATACATTTTTGCGCCTGCTCTATCATCTGGCGCTTAATTATGCTTTCCGGCTCATTCGACTCCATCAGGCCTTTTTTTATGTCGAGTGCTTTACAGCCGATGATGACGGTATCTACAAAATATTTTTGTATAGTATCACATGCCACCGCTCCTGTCAGCGCATAAGAATGCGACCGCAGATTGCCGCCGGTGGATATTATGTTGAAATCACTGTTGACAAATTCATTAATTACCCTGATGGAATTTGTTATTATCGTCAAATTTTTCTTGTGTTTTAAATGATGCAGCAGCGCCAAACATGTCGTACTGGCATCCACCATTAAAGTATCGCCGTCGTTTATCAGAAATTCCGCTTTTTTAGCAATATAATTTTTGCCGGCGCTGTTGATGCCGATACGCTTGAAAAACGATATATCCTGGCTTGTATGGTCGTTGATTACCGCTCCGCCGTAACAGCGCTTTACTAAATTCTGCTGTTCCAGTTTTTCCAAATCACGACGAATTGTTTCATCCGTAACGTCGAATAACTGGCTTAAATCCTGTACATAAACTTTTTTATGCTCATTCAGTTTTTCCATTATTTTTCTACGCCGCTCTATACCTAACATACAAAACACTCCCCTGATTATTGTCCTACCTTCATTATAAAGGAGATATTTTTTTTATTCAAATTTCTATTTGTTATTCTTTTTGGCAAAAAAATAGCTAAAAAAATACTGGTTAGGCACAATATAATATTAAAAAAATATTTATTAATTTATTCTTATATTGCGCCGGACAATTTTTCTTTGAAGCACAAAGAAAAATAAACAATAACTTCATTTTTAAATCAGATTATTATACTTCATCATCTTATGCAAATGACTGTTTTCATTTTGCATAAGCATTTTTATATCTCCCTGCTCAATTATTTTTTGTTCTCCCATAATGATAACATCATCAAAATAATCAGCAATGCTCAAATCATGCGAAGCCACCAGCATTGCCGCTTCTTTATCTGCCGCCGTAAGCTGCTTTAAAAACTCATGCGCCGATACGATATCCAGTCCTGCCGTCGGTTCATCAAGTAAAATTATGTCTTTTTTTCGTGCCAGACTTATCGCCAGCTGCATACGGTGCTTCTGTCCGCCCGATAAATTTATTCCTCCAGCCGCCAGCACATAATCCAGACCGTATTTCTGACCGAATTTTTCCAGCTGCACTGCTCTCAGTGCCCGCCAGATTTCTTCATCCGTTATATCAGGATAAAACATTTTAAAATTATCTTTTATGGACAGATTAAATATATGATGCTCCTGAAATGACGCGGCAAAATACAACCGCCACTTCTGTTTGTCCCATGCTGTATAATCTTTTCCGTTTAAATACATATTGCCGCAAATAGGTTCTATCAATCTCATCAGCAGATAAAACAGCGTCGATTTTCCTGTACCGCTGCTACCCACTAAAAGAACACGCCTGCCCTTATACAGAGAAAAACTCATATTGCGGCACAAAGGCTCTTTATAACCGTAGCTTATATTTTTAAGTTCCAATACAGCCTGTGTATTTTTATCTGGAACAGATTCTTTTTGCTGCCTGTCCTGAGGCTCTTTCATGAATAATTTAAGTTCCATCAGCGAACGTCCGGCTTCATCCAAGTATTCCACCAGCGCCGGAACAGTTGCCAAAATCTCCAAAACAGACTGCATCGTCAGCAGAAAAGCAATCGCCATAACAGCATTTATTTCATTTTCCCACGTCAGACAGATTACGGTCTGTAAAATTACCACCATAAATAAACCCAACAAAACTTCACATATTAACTCAATCCTGCATTTTAATCGAAAACGCTTATTCCGCTGTTGCTGGTATATATCAATCGCCTGCTTTGCCTCTTTCAATTTCTTTCCGCTGAAATTATACGCAAAAAGCTCTCTTCCGCCTTCATAAAATTCCAGTATTTCCTGCGGTAATGATGACTGCCTATACCGGCAGTCCTGATAAAAATACCGGACTGCAAGCGGCATGATGATTATAAATACAAGCCATGCCGCTGATAATACATATACTAATACCACATTGTAAAAATTTGCCCATATCATTACGGCAAAACAGCTGAACGTTGCCGTAAACGGCGGCAGAAAAAACCGCAGAAAATCATCGCGGATTTTATCAACCGCTTCCACGATAATCGTATACGCATCACCATTTGAAGTCTGTCTTTTAAACGGCAGAGCTGCTATGATTTTCCGCAAAACAGCTGTACGTAAATCCGTGAACAGGGCAAAAGCCACTTTATGCGACAGATATCGTTCCAAATAACGCAGCAGCGCCCGCATTATTCCACAGAAACGCACCCCTACAATAGCCAACGATAGAACATACAAAGGCGGCTGCAATGCTGCCGAAGCAATAAGCCATGCCGACAGACCCATTAAACTGACGGAACTTAACCCTGCCAAAGTTCCAATAACAACAGCTGCACTTAATCCTGCCAACAGCGGTCTCAATACGATTTTCAATTCACTCACCATATTCTAATCACCTCTCGACCACTTGAACAGTTCAGCATAGTATGAATTTACGGCTTTCAGCTCTTTCACACCGCCGTATTCTTTTATCCGTCCTTTATCCAGCATGATTATTTTATCTGCTGCTTCAATAGTCTGGCGTCGATGTGCAATTATCATCACTGTAACTTTACCTTTCAGTTTTTCCAGCACGCTTTTTATTATCTCTTCATTTCGACTGTCCAGATTTTCCATCGGTTCATCCAACAATAATAATTTAGGCTGACAAAGTAGCGCCCGCGCCAGTCCCAATCGTCTTTTCTGCCCTGAGCTCAGTTTCACTCCGCCACCGACAATACTGTCATATCCTAAAGGCTGCCTCCTTATAAAATCCATCAGATTTACAAACTGCATTACTTCTTTCAAACGAGCTTCACTGCACACTCTGCCCATTGTAATATTTTCCCGCAGACTCATATTAAAAATATACGGCTCCTGTGCCACCCAGCCTATATTATCAAGCCAGCATTCTGTCGAAATACCGGATAAATCCGTATCGTCAATCATAATTTTTCCGTATTCGGCTTCAATCATTTTCAATAATAATTTAAATATTGTCGATTTACCGGCTCCGTTTACGCCAGTAAGTACCACCTGAGAACCGGCTTCTACCACGAAACTCAGATTTTTCAGCACCGCCCGATTTTCTTCATACGTATACGACACATTGTCAAAACTTATCCGCGGTGGCTTTTGCATAATAAAATCAGAACAGCCTTGCGTATTCACATTTTTTCGCCTGTGCACCAAAGCATAGATTTCACTGCTGGCAGTAATGCCGTTCATTGCATCGTGAAATGCCGCTCCGAACTGACGAAACGGCTGATAAAACTGCGGTGCAATTAAAAGACAGAAAAATACTGGCATAAAGTCAGCCTGTCCGTATAAAAGACGTAGACCGATATTCACGGCAATTACAGCAATACTGATTGTCGCAATGAATTCCAGCATAAAAGCAGAAAGAAATGCTATTTTCAGCACTTTGAGCGTAGCTGTACTGAATTTTTCTCCATTTTTCCTTATCTGTTCAATCTGTCTTTGTGTCTGATTGTATGCTTTTATCACCAAAAGTCCCGGCAGTAAATCAGCCATAAACACAGTCAGCTTCTGAAACAGCTGCCATTGTTTTTTATTCTCCTTATCGGCAATTTTCCCGATTAATACCATAAAAAACGGAATTAAAGGTGCCGTAATGAGAAAAATCAAGCCTGATATCCAATCACTTATAAAAGCGCATATCAACAATACAACCGGAAAAGTCATTAAAATTCCCATCTGCGGTAAAAAAACCGTCAGATATGCGTCGAGCTTATCCACACCTTTTGTAACAAGCGCCAGCCACTCGCCTTCCGGCTTTTTTTCCGCTGCTTTAAAATCCTGCGCCATCGCCCTTAAAAGTTCATAACGCAGCCTGCTTTGTAAATTAAGCGATATATCTTCCATCTTTAAACGATTGATATAATTTAAAACAGCTTTTACGATAAAAAAGAAAAACAGCAACACCAAAAACGGAGTTGCTGCACTATGACCAAGTTCATCAAAAAGCAATTTATCGGCTAAATACGCTATGATGTATGAAATAGAAACAATCATAGTTGCCTGTATTATATTGAAAAAAATAATAAAAATTAATGTCGTTTTATATGGAAGAATATCTTTTACGATATTTTTATCCAACATGATTAATATTCCAAATCCTTATGCGTAACACGTTTTCTGAATACCCAGTATGTCCATCCCTGATATATTAACACAATAGGCACGAAGCATACGGCGGCTATCGTCATAATCTGCAAAGTGTATTCCGTGGAAGACGCATTGTAAATCGTAAGACTCCAATCAGGATTTAAAGTAGAAATCAGAATACGCGGGAATAAACCAGTAAATACGGATAAAGTAGTAAATACGATTGCCAGCGAAGAGCAGATGAAGCCTTTTACATACTGGCGGGATTTATACACCAATAGAATGGAAATTACAAATACTGCCGCCGCTAAAACCATAAAAGCCGCAGATATGATACTGTTCCACATATCCGTATTCAAAACAGTGAAAATCATGCAAAGCACATAGAAAATCGCTGCCGTACCGCCGACACATACAGAAACTTTTCTCAATCGTTCAATCAAAGCAGTATCGGCAAGACGAAGAGTCAGAAAAACCATTCCGTGATAAGCAAATACCAAAAGGAAGGCTATTCCGCCGATAATCGTATACAAAGACAGTAAATCCCAGAACGTGCCTTTATAAATCATTTCGCCATTAATGGCAAATCCCTTCATCATGTTCGTAACGGCAACACCCCATAAAAAAGCAGGGAGAGCACTGCCGATAAAAATCAGCCAGTCCCACAGATTACGCCAGACGGAACACTCATGCTTGCTGCGAAATTCAAACGCCACTCCGCGTACGATAAGACCCAAAAGCATTAAGAATAATGCCATGTACAGCATGGAAAACATCGTAGCATAAACATGCGGAAATGCCGCAAACATAGCTCCACCGGCCGTAATCATCCATACTTCATTGCCGTCCCAGACCGGCCCTATAGTATTTATGAGCATGCGCCGTTCCACATCATTTTTACCGAAAAACGGCAAAATAGTACCGACCCCGTAATCAAAACCTTCGAGGAAGAAGAACCCTACAAACAAAATAGTTACTAAAATAAACCATACAATTTGTAAATCCATTATGCTTCGCCTCCTTCGTCCAGTTTATGGGCATCTTTGCGTACGAATTTAACAGCAATAGTCAGTGCCGCTATTGCTAAAAGCGCATAAATGAGAGTAAATCCGACCAATGTTATCAGAACTTCCGTTGTCGTTATATTCTGCGATACGGCATCGGAAACTTTCTGCAGACCGACAACCATCCACGGCTGACGTCCTGCTTCCGTAATAATCCAGCCGAAAGTGTTGGCAATAAACGGAAGCGGTAAAATCATAACGAGAATATTCAAAAACCAGCGGCAGTTTTCCAAGCGTTTCGTATACAGCAGAAAACCTGCCAAAAACAGTGCACCAATCATCGCCACACCGCAGGCAATCATTATTCTGAAGCTCCAAAACAGTAAAACCACATTTGGAATGTAATCATCATAACCGTACTGCTGTACAAGCTGCGCCTGCATTTCATTGATGCCTTTTCCCTCGCCCGCCGGTGCATTGTATATCATACCCGAAAGCAGATATGGTATTTCAATGGCATCATGATTTACTTTATTTTCCGTATCAATATTGGCAACCACCGTAAACGGAGCAGGGTCAGCCGTTTCCCATAAAGCTTCCATCGAAGCCATCTTCATCGGCACGTTTTTACCGATATACTGTGCCTGCATATGACCGCTGCCCATCACAAGGAACAGACCTACCAGACCGTAAATAATACCGGCTTTAATACCTGTTCTAAAAGTTTCAATATTTTCGCCGCGCAGCAGTTTATATGCCCCCACAGCCACAACGATTATGCCTGCCGTAGTAATACCGGATAAAACGGTGTGTGCATACTGTCCTACGACATAAGGATTAGTTACAAGAGCCAGAAAATCCGTCATTTCCGCTCTGCCGTTCTGCACCGCATAACCGACAGGATTTTGCATGAAAGAGTTGGCCACCAAAATCCAAAAAGCGGATAAATTGCTGCCAAATGCTACAAGCCAAATAGACAAACAATGCAATTTTTTAGACAAACGGCCTTCACCGAAAATCCATACGCCTAAAAATACCGATTCAAGGAAAAATGCCGTCAAAGCTTCGAGTGCCAGCGGTGCACCGAAAATATCTCCCATAAAACGGGAATATTCCGACCAGTTCATGCCAAAATGAAATTCCTGCACAATACCGGTTACAACACCCATGGCAAAAGAAATGATGAATAATTTTCCTATGAATTTTGCCAAACGTTTATAAACAATATTATCCGTTTTCAGATACATTGTCTGCATAATCGCGATAAAGATTGACAAACCAAGTGAAATAGGAACAAATAAAAAATGGTAGATTGTAGTAATAGCAAACTGCAATCTCGATAGAGTTATAACGTCCATTTATAAACCTCCCTTATCATGAAATATTTACTTTAAGTATAATTTAAAAATAATTAAAATGCAACAAATGGTATTAATAGATAATAATTATCATAGATTTCTAATAAAAATTTAATTTTATTTTTGTCCAAAAATAATATATACTCTTGTTGTTATTTAAACTATTGGCGGTGATATTTTGAAAATTTTTCTTTCCAGATTTTTTGTTTTTCTCATTGGTCTCTTAGTCGGTTCAATCATCACATTCAATACACTCGGTCTTATTCTGGGCAATATTATTTATCAGGAACTGAGTGACCCGAAATTAAACATCAACATTACAGGCATAGTCAATCATTCACAGGATTTGACACATATACACGAATTAGAACAGAATTCGCCCAATGCGCAGAAAATCTCCCTGCAATCTGCCGACAATCAGACAATGACCGGTACTTTCATCAATAACAATTCCGACAAAACCGTTATTTTAATTCACGGTCTCTATCAAAACCGCTCCATGAGTATAATCTATACTGATACATACGCTCGGCTCGGTTTCAACGTTCTGCTGATTGATTTACGCAGTCATGGCGAAAGCGGCGGCATTATCACCTGGGGACAGACAGAAATTAAAGATATTGACCTGTGGTGCGACTATCTGCGTCATTCGCAAAATCAAAAATCAATCGGTATTCACGGTGTTTCGCTCGGAGGCGCTTTTGCCCTTCTACACAGCGGTCTCTCAGCGCATAGTGCCGATTTTTACGTGGAAGACAGTTCCTACAGCGATTTAAAAAGCCTGTACTATAATCATCTGCATAATATGATACAACTTCCCACCAATTCAAAAATGCTTGATGTTCTCTGGGCTTATTCGCAAATCTGCATGTACTGGCATACAAGAGCAACTCTTGATGACCTCTCGCCTCGGCAAGCTGTAGAAAAAGCCACATCACCAATTCTGTTTTTGCACGGCGATGCAGATACATTAATTCCGCCTGCCGCACTGTATGATTTATACAACAACTGCCAGGCACCGAAACAAATACACATCTTTAAAAATTCCATTCATGCACAGGAAATTGTCGATTATCCGGAAGAATACAATCAAACCATCCGCAATTTTCTGCAGGAAAATAATTTAATTTAATTCGGAGGTTTTTTGCTTGAAACTGTATAATATACTATTTCCCATTTGGCTGTTGTGGATTTTTCCCACAATGTGGCTGATTATAATGCCTGCCAATCTTATTATTGATGCTCTTGTCATCATTTTGACCTTGAAATTTCTCAAAATCACCGACATTAAAGCCGTACTTAAAACAGTAATCTGGCGGACATGGGTCTGCGGCTTTTTAGCGGATTTTGTCGGTTGTCTGTTACTGTTTTCCGTAAACCTGGTTAAATTTTCACCAGAAAGCCAAATTTACTGGTGGTGGAATAATAATATGATGGCAATAAATTACAATGCTTTTGCTAATATCTATGCTTTCTTTCTAACAACATTCGCGCTGTTCATATCAGCCTATTTAATCTACTGGTTTAACAGCCGCTTCTGTCTTCGAGAAGCTTCACTTTCCGTCAAACAGAAAAAACAACTGGCCGCTTCTCTTGCCGTATTTACCGCTCCGTATGTATTTTATCTGCCATCATCACTATTATTCGGGTCCGGAGCAATGTAATCGAACCGGAGCATTTTTCTTCAATTCGATTTCCTTGACAAATAAATAAACAGACAAAAAAGGCTATCGATATAAACAATTTTTTTATATCGATAGCCTTTTTATCTTATTTTAAAATTACATCAATCAATCCTGCCGCATACGGTGCTATTTCATAACGTTGAAACAGTACATGCAGATTGCCGTCATCATCTATATAAAATTCTTCCGGAAAAGCCGTAATATTAAGCGGTATAACATCGCTGTTGTACAGTCTGTCACCTACCTGCGCCAAAACTTCCTTCGTTAAATTACTTACCGTATACAAATCTTCACTTTTGCCTAATGCCTGATTTTCTTTCACAAACTGATTAAAACTTATCAGATTGCCTTCACTGTCAAAAGTCAATCCATACGTATACGTATTCGGATGAGCCGCTCCTTTTGGCATGGAGGAGCAGTCAATTGTCAGACTGAAGAAATTGGCATTATTCGCTCTGATGTCATAGCTGACAAAACCGGTAACCGCATAGCCGTCCTTATTCTGTTTATCCGTATAATCGATATATTTATTAACTATTTTCTCAATCTGCGAATTTATTCTCGATTTAATCAGAATATTATCTGCATCAACCGTAGGATATTTGCCTTCCACAAACTCCGTTTTAATCTGATTTTCCTCCACAGAATACCCTTGTGTCTGTTCCTGCGCACCGGCTACACTTATGAGCAGCAACATCATCACCGCCAAATTCGCAAAAATACGTTTCAAATTCATTTCAATCCCTCCTAAAGGTTTTTCATTATGATATGAATTATAACATGACAAGATTAAAATCATATTAAAACTATCAATTATTTTCCGATAAATTCTGGTAATCTTTTTTCCTTAAAAGCATTTATACCTTCTTGGCAATCCTGCGTTCCCAGACAGAAAGTCTGTACAAGTGCTTCCTCGTCCAGAAACTCCTCCAGATTGTGATACGATTTATTGAGCATTTTCTTCATGTAAGCGATGGCCAGCGGCGCGCCTTTGGCTATCTTATTTGCCAGTTTTTCCGTTTCAATGATTAAATCCTCCTGTGTATAAACGTGCATTACCATCTGCAGTTTTTCCGCTTCCTGTGCACTTATAACATCCGCTGTAAACATAAGCTCTTTCGCCTTCTGCAAGCCGACGGTTTCTTTTAAAAGATACATACCGCCGCAGTCCGGCACCAGTCCTACATTAACAAAACTCTGAATAAATTTAGCATTTTCGCTGCTGCATACAATATCACAGGCAAGCATCAAATTTACGCCGGCTCCTGCCGTTACGCCGTTTACCATAGCGATAACTGGTTTTACACAATTTCTTATGCGAAGCGTCATCTTTCCTACCCGTTCAATGAAATTACGGCGCGACAAATCGTCCGTCATTCCTTCCAGATAATTCAAATCGCCGCCGGCGCAAAAAGCTCTGCCTGCTCCCGTTAAAATAATAACACGGATATTTTCATCTTTTTCCAGTTCGCTGAGCACCGCATGAAAATCCTCCACCAAATCGTCGTTCATCGCATTTAAGCACTTGGGACGGTTCAATGTCATAATTCCCAATCCGTCTTTTCTTTCCACCAATACATTTTCCATACTAAAATCCTCCTGTATTTTATTTTGCATTTTATTCTTTTAAAGCTGTATAATAATAAAAAATTCACTATAAGGAAGTGCTGTAAATGAGTGTAAAAATCACAGGTTACTATAAATTGCCGAATGAAATCAACCCACAACTAATAGAGTTTGACAAAGTATTCGATATTTCCTTTATGCGCCGCTATACAAAATATAAAACTTTTGCCAAATTTCTCGCCGGCGGAAAATTCAATATTACCTGCCAAAAGGATTTTGAAGATTTGCCGGAAGAGTTGATGGACAGACACGTTGCTAAAAATACTCAGTTTAAATCATGGCAGGAAATGCTGGATTTTGCTACGGACAGATATATTATGCGCCGTTCTCAATAAAGTCGCTTTACAAAATTTTTATCATTATTTATAATATAGTTAGTCGACTAATTATATTGAAAGGATGCCTATGCCGAAACAAATCATTCCTACAAAACAGGAACTAGAACATTATGCAGAAAAAATGCCGGAAATCAATCCATCATCAATAATTGCCATGCTGACGGTTAAACAGGCAGCGAGTAAGATACAGCATGAAATTCTGGACGTACTGCAAAAAAAATATCAGCTTTCCGAAGGAAAACTGCGGGTCATGATTATCCTGCACCAGCAAAAAAATTCAATATCACCGTCTTTTCTCGCACAGAAAACAGGTGTTACGAAAGCCACTATAAGCATTATGCTCAAACGAATGCAACGCGATGGTCTTGTTGAGCTCATCTCCAGCAGTGAAGACGGCAGAGCCAAAAAAATCCGTCTCAGCTCCAAAGGCAGAGTGATGATGGACAAAATTCTGCCCGACCATTATCTGCGTGTCAGCAGACTCATGGGAAAATTAAATTCCGAAGAACAGCAACAACTTATTTATCTATTACAAAAAATCGCCTCTAAATGAGGCTTTTTCCGCCTATATAATTAGTCGACTAACTATATGAAGGAGGATTATTAAATGAATTTACGAAAAAAAACTTTTACTATGTGCGGTATTTTTATTGCGCTTTTAATCATCAGTGGAATTACCCTAATGTATAAGGGAAATGATGCTATAGCTCTCGCTGTCGAAAAAAAGAACGGCATTCTTACAGCGGAACAGATAAAATTGTCCTTTAATTCCGTCGGCGGTCGCTTAATCAATGAAGCCGTTAAAGAAGGTCAGGACGTAAAAAAAGGCGATATCATTATGCAGCTCGACAGCACCGATACCGATTTGGCCATTGAAGAATTACAGACACAAATCAAACAGCTTGACGCCCAAATTAATTCTTTAAAAGGAACAATCAATGTACAATATGCTCAAACAAATACACAGGAAATACAGACTTTTAATCAAATAGACCAGCAAAAAGCTGCACTTGCCTCTGCTCAGGCAACACTGGCCAATACACAGTTAGACTACAACCGTAAACAGCAGCTTCTGCAAGTCAGTGCCATTTCCCAATCCGAATTTGACGCTGCTGAAACGGAATTGACCGTTGCTTTAGAAAATGCTGCTCAGCAGCGCGAACTTTTAAACCAACTTTTAGGCGGAGCACAGGATAACGATAATACATACGCTATCAATTTGCCGACAATTTCCCAGAAACGGCAAGAAATAGACAATAAATCCAACGATTTGGACGCTCTTATCCAGCAGAAAAACCAGCTTGAAGTACAGTTAAAGGAATTACAGGTGGCAAAATCCCGTCTTACACTGTATGCGCCGGAAGACGGAAAAATCCTTTCCGTTCTCGCCAAGCAAGGTGAAATGATTTCGGCCAACACACCGGTCGTCCTTTTGGAAAGCACACGCCGCTACTATGATATCTATATCAACGAACAGCAGGTCGCTCATCTATCCAAAGGCGATATTATCACCGGTACGAGCATTGCCAATAATCTGACCGTTCCCGGAAAAATCCGCTTAATCACACAAGCTCCTGGATTTGCTGACCTTAAGCAGTCGCGCGAAAAAGGGCAGTCTGACCTTTCCGCTTTCCAGATACGTATCTACACCGACCCTGTAGCAGGACTACAGACCGGTATGACAATCGAGGTAACAGATGATGAATTCGCTAAAAGATGAACTTAAATATCTATTTTCCGGACAGGGAATGCCTTACGAAAAAGTATCCCTCATGGTAGCTGTAATCATTACCGTATTTTTAACAGTGATTTTTGGGAACAACTTTATTAAAGACGCTCATGTTGCAGTCGTCGATTTGGATAACAGTAAATACAGCCGTGAATTCATCGACAAGATAAACGCTTCTGAATATATGCAAGTAACAGCCGTGCTGAATACGCCTACCAATATAAAAAATTTATTTTACCAAGACAAAAACATAGCCGTCATCTATCTGCCTGAGAATTTTGAAAAAAATCGCTACACTTCTGCCGCAAATAGTATCGGTGTTTTTTATGACAACACCAACACTGCACAAACAGCCGAAATCAAAGAAGCACTCAATGAAATAATAGCTGAAGACAATATCACCGCTCAATCCGTCGGCACTACAAGCCTCGTTCTGAATACGCGCAATCTGTTCAATCCTTCCTCTTCCACCAGCAATGGAGAAACCCAAGGTTTTCTGTTTTTCTTTTCTTCCATGTTTTTTGTATTTGCTACTATCGGTATGATACCGCGCTTGCGCCTCAACGGTAAACTGGCTCTCATACTAACAAACGGCACACCATTTGATTTGATTATACGGATTTTACCTTATGGAATGTGCTTGCTGACGGCTCTTTTTATCGGTATGGCCATACTGCGGCTTTGGGGAGACATGATTTTCAGCGGTCATATCCTTACATTTCTGTTTACTCAGATTTTCTATATTTTTGCCGTCGGCATATTTTCCATCACTATCGGCTGGAGTGCCGCCAACCCCGGCATTGCTTCAAGCCGCATGATACTATTCATTCCGGGCGGTTTTATTCTAGGCGGCGCCACAGGACCTGCTCCGATACTGTCGAACTGGGCTTATGCCTTTTCCCATATCTTTCCTCTGACATGGGAATTCCACTTTACCCGCGATGTACTAATGCGCGGCACCTCACTGCTTGATATCGGTCAGATATTCGGCGCATTTCTCATTTATACGGCTATTCTTACAGCAGTATTCTGCACTGTTTTTTATAAAGCAAAAAATAATTTGCTCACAGCTCAATCCGTTAAGAAAGAAGTGAATATATAATGCTCCTGCAAAATATTACACTGAATAAAATTCTGGTGCCGATTGACGGTTCCAGCCAATCATACAAAGCATTATCCCATGCCGTATACATCGCTCAGCATAATAAAGCCGTACTCACGCTTTTACACATAACAGATATTAATCATGAAGTAAGTGATTTTGAAAGAGTCAGTCTCAGCGGCTATATTCCTGAAAATATCAAAGATAAAGGATATGACCTGTTATTTAAATTACTGCGCGAAATCCCTCCAGAAATAAAAACCAATATCTGCGTGGAAATCGGAATACCGTCTGAGGTTATAGTAGAAAAAGCTCAAGACGGACAATACGATATCATCGTCATGGGCAGCCGCGGTCTAGGTAAGATAAAAAGTATTTTTCTTGGCAGCGTCAGTCAATACGTATTGCGTTATGCACACTGTCCCGTACTCATAGTGCGCTAAAAAAAGAAGCACAGTTATAATTAACTGTGCTTTTTACATTTTATATTTTATCTAGGATAGGGATAACGTTGTTGTATTTACTGAAACGCATTACGCTTTAATAGCTTTATAAGCGTCAATTACTTTCTGATAAAGGGCACTTTCCTGTGTAAGACCGGAATATTTTTCCACTGCTTTTTCAATGCCGTTTTCAGCAATGTAGCCTTGGATTTCTACGGCCTGTTCGTCTTCCTTATAATCAAAAGCATAACCTGTTGCAATTGCTTTTGCCAGATGACTGTTGTCTAATCCGTACTGCTGCGCCAAAAGTGCAGGACCTACAAGACGGTCTTTCGCACTGAGTTTTCTGATTGGTGAACGGCCTACGCGGACAACTTCATCATGCAGTGCTTCCAAGGAAATACGTTTGATGATTTTATCGATATAAGCTACTAAATCTTCAAATTTAAACGGATATTTTTTCGTCATTGCCATTGCTGATTCTTTCATAACGGCAATTACATCAGCCTTGATTTCCGGTACTTCCAGTGCATCAAAAATTGTTTCTTTTCCGTTGTGATAACCAAAGTATGCTGTTGCTGCATGACCGCAGTTGAATACATACAATTTACGTTCCAGATACATGCCGAGATTTTCTACGTATTCAGCACCTTTAATCGGCTGAGCTGTAGGGTCGACCATTTTATCTTTTTCGATAACAAGTTCAAATGTAGACTGGATTTGCGGTATTCTCACACCGTTTACAGTAGTACTCAGTGCAATTCTGTCTACGGCAACATTAGGGAATGCACCGATTTCATCAAGTTCTGCTTCTGTAATAGGAGCTTTTTTATTTTCCAGCAATGCTTTTTTCAGCATATCTGTTGCATAGAAAGCATTTTCGCAAGCCATTACATTAACTTTGCTGCCGCCGCGGTTTAAGCGTTCTTTCAAGCCTTTAGCCAGTGTAGGCGCAATTTTGTCCAGATTGTCCACGCAAACGGAAGTTGTAATAATATCAGCTTCGCAAATAGCTTCTATAGCAGCCGGTTCATCAGTTATAGAAGAAACTGCTTTTACATTTTCTATAACTTTCTTTTCGTAATTATTATCGATGATATACATTTCATAGCTGTGCTTTTCGTTAATATAATCGATTATCGGCTGAACAACATCAATAAAAGTCGTTTCAAAACCAGATTCAAATAATAATTCACCGATAAAGCCTCTGCCGATATTACCGGCGCCAAAATGTGCTGCTTTCATCTAAAATACCCCCATTTTTACTTATAACTCAAAATTTATGCCATTATGTCATCTGATGACAATAAAACAGCCTGCAGATATTAATCGCGGACTATTTTATTGTCAATCAGAACTAACAATCTTCTTTACAATCAGTCATTCGATTTTGTAAATAAAGTGTATAATGCTTCTTTATCTGTAGTATTGAAGAATTCTTCCATCTGTTCGTCACTGTATTCGTCAAGTGCAATAGCAATGTTGGCAAGAATAGCCAGATGTTCATCGCCTTTGCCGGCAATACCGATTACCAGATGAGCCGTACCTGTGCCGAAGTCTACACCTTTCGGGAACTGCAGTACTACGATACCGGATTTTTTAACGCTTTCTTTTACGGCGTTTTCACCATGCGGAATAGCAATGCCGCGACCCATGAATGTACTTACATCTCTTTCACGTGCAAGCATTCCTTCGATATACGGTTCGCCTACATAGCCGCTTTCATATAACAAAGTACCTGCCATTTTAATTGCTTCTTCTTTGGATACACTGTCTAAGCCCAGTTTGATATTGGCACGTTTCAATACGGTTTCTTCTTCAACGCCTTTTTGCGCCGGAGCTTCCTGTGCCGGTTTTTCTTCAACTTTAGCTTCCACATTCTGATTTTGCAGTTTGGCTAAAATAATATCAAATACATCATTTTTAATGAAATCCTGTACGAAGATATGTTCTGCCTGCGGCGAATCTTCCATAGCACGTTCAGCCAGTTTTTCATGCGAAACTACGAGCTGAGTATCTTTCGGAATATTACCGATTGCACAGTTTTTAACGGAAATATAACCGTAACCTGCTTTTTTAAGTTTGTTTCTAAGTGCGCTAGCACCCATTGCAGAAGAGCCCATGCCGGCATCGCAAGCATACATGATGCGTTTAAGTTCACTGCCGCTTACAACTACGTTGTCTTTCGGAAGAGAAGCGCTGCCTGCTTCGCCTTTGCTGCGAGCTTTCATGTCTTTCATATTAGCCTGAGCTGCTTCTAAAGAATCGCCATCATCTTTGGATGCTTTCAATACAGCTGAGGAAATTACAAAGGATACTGCTGTTGCTACTACAACGGCTGAAATATTGGCGAAATACGCTCCTTTCGGAGTCATTGCCAAAATAGCCAGGAAACTGCCTGGAGACGCCGGTGCAATAAGACCACCATTTAAGAAATTAAGTGTAAATACGCCAGCCATACCTGCCGGAATAACTGCTAATAAAAGAGACGGTTTCATGAGAACATACGGGAAGTAAATTTCATGGATACCACCTAAGAAGTGAATAATTGCTGCACCAGGTGCAGAGCTTTTTGCCATGCCTTTGCCGAATAAGCAGAAAGCAAGTAACATACCAAAACCAGGACCAGGGTTGGATTCAATCATGAAGAAAATGGATTTACCAACTTCCTGCGATTCCTGAATACCTATCGGACTGAATACACCGTGGTTGATAGCATTGTTTAAGAACAAAATCTTCGCCGGTTCAACCAGAATGGATACAAGAGGAATAAGACCAATTGCTACGATTGTTTCAACGCCTTCACGCAGAAGTTCACTAATCGTGCTTACAACCGGACCTACAACAGCATAAGCAAGAATTGCCAAGATACCGCCTAAAATACCGGCTGAGAAGTTGTTGACGAGCATTTCAAAACCTGTCGGAATTTTATCCTGGAACATATCGTCGAATTTTTTAATAATCCAGCCGCCGAACGGACCAGCAATCATTGCGCCGAGGAACATAGGAATTTCCGAACCGGCAATGATACCTGCCGTCGTAATGGCACCAACAACACCGCCGCGGTGCTGATACACAATGCTACCGCCGCTGTAACCGATTAAGAGCGGAATTAACCATTTGGACATCGGCGCACCTGCCGCCGCCAAATATTCATTAGGCAACCAGCCTGTCGGAATAAATAATGCCGTGAGTAAGCCCCAGGCAATAAATGCACCGATATTCGGCATTACCATCGCACTCAGAAATCTACCGAATTTCTGCATTTTTTCCTGAGCTGCACTTGTTTTAGCTTCACTCATAATTAACCCTCCATTACCTTTTTATATTTTTCTTTAAAGTAATTAGTATATATTTTCTCCAGTTCACCATAAATTTCCTTTGATGAACCTTCATATAAAATATCTAATAAATTTAAACTCTCTAGTAAACTTTCCGATACGTATCCTATCGTTTCCAGAGCCACCTGCTCGGCATCATCCGGAGCCAACAGTACCAGTATCGTGGATATTCTCTCTTTATTCAGCACGTATTCATTTTGCAGTTTTATCACACCGACATGAAGTGATTTCACTGCTTTTGATTTCGCATGCAAAATCATTAATTTGTTTAAAACCGTGCTTCCTTTACTTTCACGACTTTTCAAGTCACGGTATAAAAGGTCTCTCTCTAACTCTCCTGATATAACCTGACTCGTTTTAGCACAAAGCTCATCAATATCTTTTATTTTTATGTACTCATCATAGAAGAAATTTGTCAAAACTTCATTTATATACTTTATATATTTATTAATTCTCTCCAACCTGTATATAAGTTTATAATTGATTTTTACGCGTTCATTACTCTTTTTTAAAGCCGTGGATATATTCATCTGGTGAATAATATTCGCCTTATCATTTTCATTGAGCATAAAATCAACTACAACTACCGGAAGTTTTGCATTTTCTATCGGCACTGTAGATATGATAAACTCTACACTTTCATGTTTGTAGAAATCATAATCAACATTTACAGCCGACACGATTGCTACAATCTCCAAATTGGAAAACTCTCTTTTCAGCTGCGTTGCAAGCAATTTGGAAGTTCCTATACCCGTAGGACAAGCTACTAAAACTTTAAAATACTGCTCTTGCATGTTGGCTTCTTCCAATGCAGCCCCCAAGTGCATTGCCAAGTAAGCAATCTCCGCTTCGGGCAGCGGTGTTTTGAGCTCTTCTTCCAAAGGTCTTGCCGCTTTTTTCGCCAATGTCATCCATTTAGGATATTTTTCCTTCATTTCTTGCAGCAGCGGATTTCTTATTTCCATTTTCATTTTTATGCGCATGACGGCTGGTTTTAAATGTTTGTACAGACCAATCAGCAATCTGCTTTTTTTCAATAATGAAATACCGCTTTCCTGCTGGGCAATCTTTACTATATCCTTAGCAATTCTGATTAAATGAAAACTGCTGTACTGAATGCCCACATTCTGCTCGTAATTGTTTCTCGCTCCTAAAAGATGCATTGTAATATAAGCTGTTTCTTCTTCCGGAATTTTTACCTGAAAAACTTTTTCAATATTCTTTCCAATATTTTCTGCCAGGTCAAATTCCTTTTTCTGATTTATTTTCCCTAAAAAAGCAGTGTCAATTTTAATTGTTTCTCCCTTTAAAAGCCTTTGTACCGCCAATGTCAGATGAACAACAAGCCCTGAAAAAGCATTCATGGATAAATTGCTTTTTTGCTGCTGCATGGTTATCTTTACAGCTTCTTCCACTTTCTGGATAATATTCTTGTCTACCAAATCCAGTAAGAATTTATCGGCATCACTTGCCAGCTCATTTGTCTTTCTATTCTTACTGTAAAGTAAATTCAAAATATCCTGCTCGTGAATATTCTCATAAATATGACTGATTATCGCCTTGCGTATATCCTTCTCTAAACCCTCTAAATAAACCCCCAAGCCAGGCTTTCTAACCAGGTTCATATTCATTTTCCTTATCCACGGCTCGATTTTATCCAAATCGTTGCTGATGGTTGCATCCGTTACATTTAAAAGCTGCGACAGTGCCACCAGCTTTATCGGCTCCTGCGATTTTAAGAGCTGACTTAATATAATATTGCACCGTTCTGCCGGTGAATATTCATGCTGCGTATTCACTTTTTCGGCAATCAGGTCAAGAAGCTTTTTCTTATCTTCAAAAGCGCCTATTACCCGCATTCCACTGCCGGTCTTGCGCTCCAAAGACAGATTATGCTGCACCAAAATTTTTTCCACACTGTTCAGCTGTCTGATTACTGTCTTATTGCTAACCTGCAACTTCTCAGCAATCTCACTGGCGGTAATATAATTTTCTGTTTGTATAAGCTTATTAATTATAAATTTTGAACGTTCATTTATTTTCATAAAATTAATCCTTATTGAATAACCGGTTTCAACTCACATGTTTATTATATCGGTTTTATTGCATAAATTTCAAGTTTAAGATATATTATTAAGTCTTTAATCATTTTGGACAAAATTAAATAAATGAAAAAATCATATCCATTGACTGAAATCAAATGAATATGATTTTACATTGTTATTATAAATCTTTTAAACTGCGGATGCCGTTTTTCACATAATCCACCGGACGGCTCCAGTCCACATGCACATCGGTCGTTTCCCATAAACGAGTCAGCGCCAGTTGCAGCATTTCCGTATTTTCCAGCGGGTTAATCGTAACAGTCGTGAAATCGTGTAATGTTTCATGCGGTATCTGTATTGTTAAATCCGTATGTAAAAATTCTTCCACACGTTTCTTAGCCGCCTCATTTGCCAAAATAATATCCACCGTCTGTGTACTTTCATCGTATTCCATATATCCTAAATCATCATGACATGAGATAGCTACACTGTATTTATTTTCCATAAACAATCCCTTCTTTAATCAATAACGTTATATTTATTTTAACTGAGGACATCATTATCTGCAAGTTATTTCTCCCGGAATGCCGTATACATTATCCGCTAAAACCTTGCATAGATTTCATCTTTATGCTATTATATTATCAGTTGATAACGGAATATGCCTGCAATGTGCGTAAGTCTTTCATTATTGTCTAACCTTACTCTTTACTAAACGGGAATCTGGAAAGTGATTTCAGGGATGCTGAATCGTCTCCGAGCGAATAGCAAAACTAAAGTCCAGGATACCCACCTGCACACGCAGGTCTAGGCAGATAAAAGATAACGGCATTATGGGCATATTAAAGAAGCATTGTTTTACTATCCAGTAAGACAATGCTTTTTTAATTTTTGGTAAAAATCTTGTAAAAAATCCTGCTATCTTATTGTTATAAATAACAAAAACTTTTATACTAATTATACATATTACGGAAGCGTTCATTTTTCCACTTTCTAAAAAATTACAGTTATTGACCCTGTACAATAACTAAATAATACCTACCTGCTCTGTTAAACTTTCCAAGCAAAACGATACTTTATATTTCAGTGATGTTAAAGACGGCATCAACCGGATATAAAGTATTATACTGCTGATACAGGCTAAATGTTTTTACCAACACAGCAGGTTATACCTACTTGTTTTGAAAGGATGTGTTTGTTTAATGAAAAAAATTTACTGTGTCGAAGATGATGAAAGCGTTCGTGAACTTGTTATCTACGCTTTACAGTCATCAGGATTTGAAGCGCACGGATTTGTAAATGCAGAAGAATTTTTTTCCGCTATGAAAGACAGTATGCCGGATTTGGTGTTGCTGGATATCATGCTGCCGGGCATCAGCGGTATTGATATTTTAAACGAACTGCGTAAAAATCCTCCAACGGAGCACTTACCTGCCATCATGCTTACAGCTCGCGGCAGTGAATATGATAAAATCACCGGTCTTGACAGCGGAGCGGATGATTACGTAACGAAACCGTTCGGTGTTATGGAGTTGATTGCCCGTATCAAAGCCGTGCTGCGCCGCAGTAATAAAATAATTCCCGCCGCTGTTCCCAACAGCAGCGATTTGACAGCCGGCAACGGTTTATTAAAATTGAACTACGATTTCCATAAAGTATATGTAAATGACAACGAAGTTACTTTAACGCTGAAAGAGTTTGAACTGCTTTATTATCTGCTGAAAAATAAAAACATCGTAATCTCCCGCGATAAAATCATGGATGAGGTATGGGATTATAACTATGCGGCAGAAACACGGACCGTTGATGTACACATCAAAACGCTGCGTCATAAACTCGGTTCTGCCAGCAAATTAATCGAGACCATCCGCGGTGTAGGCTACAAAATAGTGGACTAATCTCATGAATATGAAAAAGAAAATTTTCCACTATATGTGCTTTCTCATCTCTCTTTCCGTTGTCTGCACATTTATATTGACGCTTACACTGTGCTATCCTTTATTTTTCGAACATACAAAACAGGAAGTCAAGGATGAAGCCGTATATTTAACTTACGTATTCAACCATAATTTAAGCGACCCGTTGAAGCTTTTACACAATGCCCATACGCAGACGCGCATTACATGGATTGACACCAGCGGCAATATCCTGTTTGACAACAGCGCCGAAGCTGCTCATATGGAAAACCATCTGCTGCGTCCGGAAATCCAGTCCGCGCTTGATATCGGTATCGGTGAAGCCTACCGTATTTCCACTACTCTCGGCAGCAATACGTATTATTATGCAGTCAAATTAAATGACGGCACCATACTGCGCCTGTCCCGCACGAATATCAGCGCTTATGACATGTTGCGCGATTCTCTGCCGATTTTATTCGCCATGATGCTCGTTATTTACGTTATAGCGCTTCTGGCTGCCCGCCGCATGGCTCGCAATATAATCGCACCGATAAATGCAATCAATCTCGAGCATCCGATAATGAACGACCTCTATGAAGAGCTAAATCCAATGTTATTACGACTAGAAAATCAGAATGAACAAATCAGACAGCAAATGAAAAAACTAAAAAATCAACAACGTGAATTTACAACAATTATTAATAATATCGAAGAAGGACTAATCCTTATCAATCATTCCTACAAAATTCTCTCAGTCAATTTCAGCGCACTGGAGATTTTGAATGCCGACAAAAAAATTAATTACATCGATAAAAATCTGTTTACTTTAATAAACAATGACGCTTTATATCAGGCCACTCAATCCGTCATGAAAGGCGAACGACAGGAATTTTACCTGCCTATGGGAAATAAAACGTACCAGATTATTGCTAGTCCTGTAACAAAAAATGATAAAGTAAAAGGAGCTATAATCTTATTTGTCGATATCACGGAAAAACGTATGGCTGAAAAAATGCGCCAGGAATTTTCTGCCAACGTTTCTCATGAGCTCAAAACACCTCTCACTTCCATTTCCGGTTTTGCTGAACTTTTGCAAAACAATATGGTACGTCCCGATGATGTACCGCTGTTCGCCGGTAAAATCTACAAGGAAGCTCAGCGTTTAATCAATTTGGTACAGGATATTATTAAAGTATCGCAGCTGGATGAAAAAAACAGTTCTTTCATGAAAGAACCCATAAATCTGACCGCAGTATGCAAACAAACTGTATTGTACCTTAATGACAAAGCGCTGAAAAAACATGTAAAACTCAATTTTTCTTCTGAGCCCGGCTGTGAAATAACGGCTGTTCGTCAGCTCATTGATGAACTCGTATTCAATTTAATTGAAAATGCCATAAAATATAATAAACCGAACGGACAGGTCAATATTTCCCTGAAAAGAAAGTCGACTCATATCGCACTGTCCGTAAAAGATACAGGTATCGGTATTTCCGAAGAAGACCTGCCGCATGTTTGTGAACGTTTCTACCGCGCTGATAAATCCCGTTCGCAAATCAATGTGGAAGGAACAGGGCTCGGCCTTGCCATCGTAAAACACATCGCTGAGTATCACCATGCCCAGCTCACCATCTCCAGTAAAATAAATAAAGGAACGACATTTACCATCAAGTTCCCGCTGGTTTAAAGATTAAAAATTCATTAAGCCTCTTTCAAAAGGGGCTTTTTTTATTGTTTATTAAACAATTTTTGATATAATAATATTAAGTGATTTTCGCTTATCTCCATTCTGTTTGCAGATGAGCGATTTTAGACTAATTTTGTGAATGAAGGTGCTTTTATGCGATTATTAAAAAGTGTAATCTGTTTGGCTGTTTTAATGGTTTTTGGCTTAATTCACTCTTCCGTATCCTTTGCCGATGATTCCGAATGGTACTGGATCAGTTCCGATGACAAATACAGTAAATATTTCTCCATGACCCGCATTACAACTGTATCCAGTCAGAAAAACATTCCAACCTGCATTGAAGACTGGATAAAAACAGGCTATGCACCGGGCGGCGCAGCTGAAGCAATCAGCAATATGAAACTGCCGATTGACGACCCGAACAAACTGAGCTACAGTCTGGCCCGTATCCAAATAAATCCGCAGGAACGTACTTTGCGTTATATGGAAGAAATCTTTTACGATAAAGACGGTACGGCTCTTTACACATTAAAATACACCAATCCTGTTGTTAAAGACATTAATTCCCAGTCATTTGATGAAAAATTTTATGCAATGATTGTCGACCGCGTATTCAATAAAGGCGAAGGCGGACGACTGATTTCCAAAGAACGATGGCTCACCTTATGGAATAACGCCTCCGGCGACAGTGCTGCCGACACGGCTACCATGCGTCAGATAAACAACGATATTTTCGTTTGGATTTGGCAGGAAAACAAAGTCAATAGTGGCAATGTTTCTTCTATCCAGTTTATGAAAAAACAATACAACGTTAAATCCTTAACGGCTCAAACCTTAAAATACCATTTCTGGTCCGCCCAGACAGGCTGGATTGACCAGACTGCCAGCGTAGAAGGAGCACATTCCATTATTCCAGAAAGCACGGAAGATGTGGAATTTGGCAAAATAAAAGAATATGCTGCTAAAAATCCTTCCTGGGTATTCCGCTATCAGCTGAATAATCCGGTTTCCGCTAATAATACAGCTAAAACATCCGCACCGGCAGCTGAAACAGCAACTGCTGTTCCAACGCCTGCAACATCGACTGTCACCTCACCGGCCGCAGCCGGTGTCACCAATCCAATCGGTTCCGTAGGACCTATCGGTGCTCCAATCAATAATTAAAGTTGCCACAAAATTATAATTGTGCTAGAATTTAGCTTAGTTAGTTTGCGGCTGTAGCTCAGACGGATAGAGCATTTGCCTCCTAAGCAAAGGGTCGCGTGTTCGACTCACGCCAGTCGCACCATAATATGCAAAAATAAAAGTCAGCTGAAATTTATCAGCTGACTTTTTTATCAAATTTCATCCGGTTGCTGTCCGTCATGTGCCTTCCATTGGCACTCTGTCAACTGCATATCGGAAAAAACGGCTTTAAACGAAGAATTTTCCGGTGAGCAGGCATATACGCCGAATTTAATCTTTCCTTCACCTTTATACATATGACAAATACGCATTTGATGAAATATTTTTCCGTCTGTTGAAGATTCAATACAATAATCTGCTTCACGACGGCTGAAACGGTACCACATAGATTTTATTGCGGCATCTATCACCGTTGTTGCCCAATCGGAATAACCGTTATTCGTAACAACACTTCCCAAATGCTGATATATTTCGTTTTCATACTCTACAGAAGCTTTCAGCCAGTTTTCACTATCCAAATACATTACTATACCGCACTGGTCAAATCTCTGATGACTTTCCATAAAATCCGTCTTAACAACAAAACTGAAATATTTTTCATCCGTTTCCATTTGAAATACAGGAGCATTGTCATTGCGGAAATGATAATATGTTCTTTGCCATAAATCAGTATGCGGTTTCGTAACTATCTCCATCATCTTTTCGCTGATTTTATAACTTTTCGGTTCTCTTATCCATCTGAATTTTCTAAACTCCATTTATATCCTCCTCTTATTTAAACAAATTTTTATAATTTTATATCAATTATAACAGAATATATTTTATCAAACAAATTTCATTCACCTGCTGTTTATGCAGGATTTTATAGTTTCACCACAAATTTTATCATGCAGACGTTGAATATCAATATTTATTTATTTCGATTTTTACAGAATATTAAAGGTATTTCAGGGAGAAAATTTTTATAATATATATAGTAATTTATCGGGAGGAATATATCATGACTATGAATATATGCGGTGCACCATGTTGTTGGGGCGTCGACGATGTAAAAAATCCTTATCTGCCTGCATGGCAGACTGTTTTAAAAGAAGCCGGTCTTGCCGGCTACCGAGCTATCGAACTTGGACCGTACGGCTATCTGCCGATTGATGTGGAACTTGTTTCCGCCGAGCTTGCCAAAAACAATCTTGCTATCGTGGCCGGAACGATTTTCGATGATTTAGTGAGCAAAGACAATTATAAAAACATTATGCGCCAGACAGAAGAAATCTGTTCGTTAATAACAAAACTGCCACCGCTTCCTGTACATGAAGGCCAGCATTTCCCTACACCATACATGACTATCATGGACTGGGGACACGATGAACGCGACTATGCTGCAGGACACAGCGACAGAGCACCACGTCTTTCAGAAGAAGAATGGGCTAAAATGATGCAACATATTATCGGTATCTCCAAAAAGGCTGCACAGTACGGCGTGCGTCCCGTTATTCATCCTCATGCCGGAGGATATATCGAATTCGCCGATGAAATCGAAGCCGTTATGCGCGATATTCCGTATGAAACAGCTGGTTTATGTCTTGATACGGGACATTTATATTATTCCGGCATGAACCCCGTTGAATGGCTAAAAAAATGTGCGGACCGTTTGGATTATGTTCATTTTAAAGATGTAAACGAAACAATCTATAAAGAGGTATTATCCCAGCATATCCGTTTCTTTGAAGGTTGCGGCAAAGGTTCCATGTGTCCTATCGGCAAAGGCTGCCTTGACTATCCGGCCATCAAAAAAGCACTGGAGGAAATCGGCTACAGCGGTTATATCACCATTGAACAGGAACGCGACCCAAGAAACGTATCGACCAGCCTCAGAGACGTAAAGGAAAGCGTTACTTATTTAAAAAGCGTAGGTTATGAAATTTAAGGAGGTTATATTATGAAAATTGCTTTTGATGTAGATGTACTGGCTAAACAGATGAGCATTACCGATATGGTGCATAAGGTTGCCGACTGGGGCTATAAATACATTGAACAGTCCCCGCACCCTCGCATTAATCCGTTTTATAAACACCCGCTCTTTT
>USIX01000005.1 GCA_900554895.1 uncultured Megamonas sp.
TTGTAGACGGGATAAAAGTTGAGGATAATGCTGATATCTGGAAAGTGCGGCAGAAAGTCAGCATGGTTTTTCAAAATCCGGACAATCAGATAATCGCGACGATTGTGGAGGATGATATTGCTTTTGGACCGGAAAATATGGGGTTGCCGCGTGAAGAGATACGAGAGCGAGTTGATTTTGCTCTGAAATCTTTGCATATTGAACATTTGCGCGGCTTTGCACCGCATCTTCTGTCTGGTGGGCAGAAACAGCTGACAGCGATTGCCGGAGCTATTGCCATGCGTACAAACTGTCTTGTACTTGACGAGCCGACGGCAATGCTTGACCCGCAGGGACGGATTGCAGTGATGAAAGCGCTTAAAGAGCTGCATGAAAAATACAATATGACGATAATCATGATTACTCATTTTATGGAAGAAGCCATGCAGGCGCAGCGGATTATCGTTATGGATAACGGAAAGGTTATTCAAGACGGCACGCCGAAGCAGATTTTCGAGAATAAGCAGAAACTGCATTCACTGGGGCTGGAAGTACCGCTCAGTGCGGATATTGCTGATGAGTTGAGAAGAAGGGGTATAAAAATTTCTGCTGATGTATTTACAGCAAAGCAATTGGCAGAAGAATTGGGGAAAATTGCATTATGTCAATAGAAATAAGAAATATAACGCATATTTATATGGAAAAAACGCCATACGAAAAATTGGCACTGGATGATGTAAGTCTGATAATCGAAGAAGGTTCTTTTACAGCGATAGCAGGGCATACCGGTTCGGGAAAATCTACGCTTATGCAGCATGTAAACGGACTTCTGTCGCCGGACAAGGGGTCGGTATATATTGACGGTACGGATATAAATAAAAAAGGTAAAGCGGCACTTGAGGCACGCCGCAGCGTAGGATTTGTTTTTCAATATCCGGAACAGCAGTTGTTTGAAGAAACAGTGGCAAAGGATATTGCTTTCGGTCCGAAAAATTTCGGTCTTTCGGAAGATGAAATAGAAAAACGCGTAAAAGAGGCAATGGAATTTGTTGAACTTGATTATGAAGAATATAAGAATAAATCGCCGTTTGAACTGAGCGGCGGGCAGATGCGCCGTGTAGCCATTGCCGGCATTATTGCTTTAAAACCGAAATATCTTGTACTGGATGAACCGACGGCAGGCTTAGACCCGCGTCTTAAAGCGAATTTGCTCAATAAAATAAAAAAACTGCATGATAGGGAAAAAATGACGATTATCATGGTTTCGCATAATATGGACGATATTGCCGAACTGGCTGATAAAGTGGCGGTAATGAACCACGGAAAGTTAATGATGTATGACGAGCCGAACAGGGTTTTTGCAAATCGTCAAATTATACAGGAAGCCGGTCTTTTGGAACCGGAGGTAATGCAGCTCTTGCAGAAAATAAAAGATAGAGGGCTTGATGTCAACGTGAATGTTCTTAATAAAAAAGATGCTTTGAGTGAAATCTTGCAGGCATTGAGAAAGCGGGGGATAAAATGCTGACAGATATAAAAATAGGACAGTATTTTCCGTCAAATTCACTGCTGCATAAATTGGATGCCAGATTTAAAATTGTCAGTCTGCTGTTTTTGGTTGTAGGCATTTTTATTTTTGACAATCAGTTGTCGTATATTATCTGGTGCATAATTGTAGGGGGATTAATAAAATTATCAAAAATTCCTGTAAAGATGTTTTTTAATTCCGTAAAGCCGATAATGTGGATTATTTTATTTACATTCATATTGCATATATTCAGCGGAAAAGGCGAACCGCTTTTGGAAATTTGGAAATTGAGCATAACATGGAACGGTATAGCGAACGGTTCATTTGTCTGTCTTAGATTACTGCTGTTGATGTTCGGCGCGTCGCTTTTGACGTTTACAACATCTCCTCTTGTACTGGCCGATGCTATTGAAGATTTAATGAGTCCGCTGAAAAAAGTGGGCGTGCCGGCGCATGAACTAGCCATGATGATGACGATTGCACTTCGTTTCATTCCGACGCTTTTGGAGGAAACGGATAAAATCATCAAGGCGCAGAAATCGCGCGGTGCCGATTTTGTAACGGGAAATATTTTCGTACGTATGAAATCGGTCATGCCGGTATTAATTCCGTTATTTGTCAGTGCTTTTCGCCGTGCCGACGAGCTGGCGATGGCAATGGAAGCCAGATGCTACCACGGGGGCATCGGCAGAACGCGTTTAAAAGAGTTGAAAATGCAGAAAAGGGATTATACGGCAATGATTGTTTTCATAGCAATTATAATTATTTTAATTGCGATAAAAATATTTCTGCCGGATTTGGTATTATTTTCACTGGAATAAAAAAGCAGGCTTTCGAGCCTGTTTTTATTTTGCTGTGTTTTAAATGAATTTAAAGCAGATTGCTAATGAATAATATTGTTGATAAAATAATTATATTGCCTGCTGTGCTAGTTGTTCACTTTTCTTTGCGGTCAAAGAAAAATTGCCTGACGTAATATAAAAATAATAATTCTTTTTATGTTATATTATGTAGAAAAGCAATTTCTTAAATTTTACTAGCACAATAGATTTATAGTATATTTCAGTATGAAAGGAAGAAATAATGAGACCGGAACATAAGGAAATGATGAAAAAAAGGGCGCGTAATATAAAATTGACGTTGGCGTATGACGGAACAAATTATCACGGTTTTCAGCGGCAGAATAAAGTCGTGGCGGTGCAGAACGTATTGGAGGAGGTACTGCATAAACTGTTCGGCGACAGCATAGAGCTTGCAGCAGCCGGTAGAACGGATGCGGGTGTTCATGCCAAAGGGCAGGTGGTGAATTTCTTCACGGACGGAACGATACCGATTGAACGGGTGGCCTATGCGGCAAACAGACTTCTGCCGGAAGATATAGTGATTACAAAGGCGGAAGAAACAGGCAGAGATTTCAGTGCACTTCACTGCGTACAATCGAAGATTTATCTGTATAAAGTATATCAGTCGCCTGTTGCCGACCCGTTTCTGACGCGTTATTACTGGCACGTGAATAAAAAGCTGAATTTGGAAAATATGCAGGGGGCTTTAAAATATATTGAAGGAGAGCATGATTTTTCTTCATTCCGTTCCGTAGGGGGAAATGATACGAGTCCTGTGCGGGAAATATATGAAGCAAGCTGCAGTCAACAGGGGAATATTTTCACTTTTAAATTCTGGGGCAGCGGTTTTTTGTATCATATGGTCAGAAATATAATGGGTCTTGTCGTAAATATCGGTTTGGGCAGAGTGGATAAGGATGAGATGCCGAAAATCATAGCGGCGAAAAATCGGGCGCTGGCAGGGAAAATGGCACCGGCGAACGGATTGTATCTGTATAAAGTTTATTATTGAGGAAAATGATGAATATAAAATTATATAATATAAAAAATCAGCCGTGTTTTGCAAAAAAAGCGGCACAATGGTTTGCGGAAAAATGGGAAATTCCGATAGAAGAGTATGAACAAAGTATAGCTGAGTGCATAGAAGATAAATCAACAGTTCCACAGTGGTATATTGTTTTAAACAGACAGCAGGATATTATTGCGGGTGCAGGCGTCATAGAAAATGATTTTCACGATAGAAAAGATTTAACACCTAATATATGTGCTTTATATGTGGAAGAAGAATACAGAAAAAAAGGTATTGCCGGATGTATTTTGAATTTTATTCGCAAGGAGTTTAAAAATAAAGGTGTAAAAAAATTGTATCTTGTAACGGAACATACGAATTTTTATGAAAAATACGGCTGGAATTTCTTTACGATGGTAAATGATGATATGGGAGAAAAAATACGAATGTATGTAATTGATTGTTGAGGTATGTTAAATGGTAATTTTAATTACAGGTGCTAGTCATACGGGAAAGACTCTGCTGGCGCAGAAATTATTGGAAAAATATAAATGTCCGTATCTGAGCATTGACCACTTGAAAATGGGATTAATCAGAAGCGGACAGACAGATTTGACGGCTGAAGAAGATGATAAACTCACGGATTATTTATGGCCGATTGTTTGTGAAATAGTGAAGACAGCTATCGAAAACGGACAGAATTTAATTGTGGAAGGGTGTTATATTCCGGAAGATTGGCGGAAAGATTTTACGGAAGTTTATCTGAAAGAGATAAAATATTACTGTTTGATAATGAGCGAAAAATATATAGAAAAAAATTTCATGAAGATAAAAAAATATGCCAATATTATCGAACAGCGTTTAAATGATGATTATTGTACAAAAGAACTGCTGATTGAAGAAAACAGCCATAATTTTGCCATATGCAGAAAATATAACTATGATTATATTCTGCTTGATGATGAATATGATTTGGCGGACAGAATATAAAAAATCCCGCAGAAAATATTTCTGCGGGATTTTTTGCGTGTATATATTAAGTTTATAAATTAATTATTGCCCGAGCAGCCGTGTTTATTTTCGCCGCACTGGTGCTGACCGCAGGAGTGCTGATGAGCGTGATGATTGCAGGTAACGTTGGCAGTATATTCAAGCGTACCGGCAAGATAAGCTTTTACGGCTTCGTCAGCACTGCCCGTTACGCCGCCGAACAGTTTAATGCCAGCCTGAGCCAGAGCGTTCTGCGCACCGCCGCCGATACCGCCGCAGATTAATATATCAACCTGATTACCATTTAAAAGCGTAGCAAGAGCGCCGTGTCCCTGGCCATTGGTATCGATAACCTGCTGATTTACAATTTGATTGTTTTCGATGTCATATATTTTGAATTGGGAGGAATGACCGAAATGCTGAAAAATATTTCCATTAGAGTAAGTTACTGCTATTCTCATAATATTATCTCCTTTTTGCTGTATAAATCGAGTGATTTTTCCCTGATGCTTGCGACAGTTTCGGCGACAGTTTGCAGGAATATCACTGCAAATACGGTAATTGCCGCCGGAAATTGCAAGTTCCTTGCCGTGTACGATGCTGTCGGCTATTTTGTAACGTGCCGTTTCATAGATTTCCGTAACGGTTGTACGGGAAATTTCCATTTGTTGGGCACATTCCAAATGAGTGAGTTTTTCTAAATCAATCAGACGGATTACTTCGTATTCGTCCAATGTCAGAATGATTTTTCCGCCAGAGGAAATTCCTTCAGGAACGAAACTGTCATAGGCCGGTTCAAAACAGATACGGCGGCAACGTGTAGGTCGTGCCATGAAATCACCTCTCTGTAATTAATTTTCGACATATATCGATTATTATTATAACACTAAGTAATGGAAAATACAAGCAGCAGAAGAATATTATTCAAATTAGAAAGAAAGATTGAAATATTGAAGTGTGCTATAATAGAAAATAGATTTAAAACGGTATTATATGAAGAAATCAGGTGAAGCAATGGAGAGTAGGGCGGTTTTAAAGTATGCCGGAGCCTTTATGGCATGGGTTATCGGTTCAGGTTTTGCAACGGGACAGGAAGTATTGCGTTTTTTTGCCAGTTACGGTTACGTGAGTTACGGAATACTGCTTGTCAATCTCGTCGGTTTCTTGGTGGTCGGAAAAACTTTAATGCTGACGGGGTACGAGCATAGACAGCAAAGCGGATTTCAGCATTTCAGATATTATTGCGGAAACAGGCTCGGCAGTATATATGTATGGACGATGCCGATTGTATGGTTCAGTATGATGGCAATACTGTTTTCAGCGGCAGGTGCAACGCTGTTTGAGTATTTCGGGATAAATCATTGTATCGGTGCGGCTATTATGGCGGCTTTGGTACTTTTTTCGTATTTAATCGGATTTGAGCGGTTTGTGCAGATTGTTTCGAAAATAAGTCCCGTAGTTATCATTTTTTGTTTGGCGGTAGGTATGATATCCGTCGCAAGAGATTTTGAATTTATTACGCAGGTATCGGATTCTCTTACGGAATTTCAGGCTTCACCGAACTGGGTGATAAGTGCATTTTCGTATCTTTCTCTGGATTTTCTGACGGGAAGCACGTATTATACTAATCTTGGTATGGCGGCAAAAAGCAGACGGGCAGTAATCTGGGGAGCAGTACTGGGTTCGATTATTTTACTGCTGGTTATCACGATAATGAATACGGCGATACTGTTAAACGGACAGGAAGCGGCGGCCTTATCCGTTCCGACGTTGTTTTTGGCAAAAAAAATAAGTTACATGTTTGCCGGAGCTTTTTCAGTGATACTGCTATTGGGAATGTTTTCATCCTGTGCAGCAACGATGTGGAGTATTTGCAGCAATTTTTTTGCTGTGGGAAGTATGAAGAATAAAATAACGGCGGTAATTATTGTGCTGGCGGCATATATTATCAGTCTGTTTCCGTTCGGCAGTTTGGTAGGGATGATTTTTCCTCTGATTGGTTATTACGGTTTTATTTATATCGGTTGTGTCATTTATAAAGGTTTGAAAAGAAAAGTATTATAAAAAATCCCCCTTTGCAATTTTGCATTGGGGGTTTTTAATATGTAGGCAAGGCAAATTAACGAGTTGGCTTTCTCTCGTCGTTAGTCCCTGATGACGAGAGGTGATAACTATGTACGAATACATGATAAATGCTATCATTGAAACGGCTCTGAACAGTCAGCTTTCCGTGGCTGGCAGCTTTACGGCTGTCGTCATGGTTATCGCTTTAATCGGCAGTAAAAAATAGTTTTTCTTCGATATAAAGCAAAAAAGCCAAACTTAAATGGCTCTACGTTTGGCTTTTTCAAATCACAACAACGATAAGAGAAGGCTAACGCGGTCAAACGTTAATTGCCTTGTCTTTTTGTATCTTTATTATACTACATAGAAAGAGCAAATTCAAATATGATATAATGAAATTAATTTGTAGACAAAAAGAAGGCGATATGAATATGTCAAAACTTAATATTGATCAAAAAAATGTTAGAATACTTTTCAGTGAAAAGAAAACGGATTTTCTTATACCTGATTATCAACGTCCTTATGCTTGGAGCGAAAAGGAATGCCAAACACTGTGGGATGACCTCTTTTCTTTTGCTTTTCCTGATAATGATTGTGATAATTTTGATAGTAGTACAGATGAGTATTTTCTCGGTCCTATCGTAACTTTTAAAAATAATGAAGGAAAAATGGAAATTATTGATGGTCAGCAGCGTCTAACTACATTAATGCTCTTATTACGTGCTTTTTATAACAAATATGGTAATATGAAAGACGATAAGTCACTTAAAACGAGTAAACTTATTGAGCAGTGTATTTGGAAAACAGATGAATTCGGAGATCCAGATAAGTCAGCTCTCAAGATTAATTCGGAGGTTGCTACGGATGAGCAAAAAGATGAATTTTTAAATATTCTCAGGGACGGTATTACTGAAGATAGCTGGAAAAGTAATTATGCTATGAACTATCGGTTTTTTCAAAGTAAAATTGCAACTTTTTTGAATGATTATCCAGATTGGTTTTCTTATTTTCCAATTAGGATTATGAATAATTGTGTTCTTTTACCGATTGAAGCAGAATCACAAGATACAGCTTTGCAAATTTTTTCTACATTAAATGACCGTGGTAAGCCGTTATCTGATGCGGACATTTTCAAAGCGCAATTTTATAAGTATTTTTCATCAAAAGATGAAAAGAGGCAGTTTATTCAAAAGTGGAAAAATCTTGAAGTTTTATGTGAGTCGCTTTTTCATCCTAGCACAGGGACACCAATGGATGAGCTTTTTACACGATATATGTATTATGAACGGGCAAAACAGGGTATAAAATCTTCTACAACAGAAGCATTGCGTAAATTCTATGAACGAAATTCATATATATTACTGAAGAATACGCAGACTTTTGAAAATCTGATTGATTTAGCCAATTTCTGGAATGATGTACAAAATCAAAATAGAAATCGTTTTTCTGAAAGAGTTTTAAGACGATTGTTTGTATTAAACTATGCACCGAATGGTATGTGGAATTATTTTGTATCGGTTTATTATATGGCATATCATGATCAGGAAGGATTTTTAAATGATGAAGAGTTTTATCAATTATTTGGGCTTATGCTATTGTTAATCCAGGTGTAAATGCGCTTAGAACACCAATATTTGCAGAAATGGTGAATATTGTCAATAAACGTCCTGTAAAATTTTCGGAATATCTGTTTCGTTCGAGACAGCTTCAAAATGTCTTAAATAATTATTCATTCAGTAATAATCGTGCAATTACAAAATCTATGTTGACCTGGTGGGCATTACAAGATGAAAAACAAGAACTGCCAACGCTTGAAACTTTATTTCAGATTGAGCATATTTTTGCTCGTAATAGGCAAGAAAAAGAAAAGGTCTTATCAAATTCAAGAAATTTGGAAAGTCTAGGGAATAAGGTTCTTTTGGAAAAGAGGATTAATATTAGGGCATCTGATTATCGTTTTTCTGATAAAATAAAATATTATACAGGTTTTGAAAATAGTCGTAAACAAAAAATTGCAGGAACAAAAATAAAAGAATTGCTTACTCTTTAAGTATCAAATCAAGATTTTACAGAAATAGATATTGTTCAGCGCAATGCAAAAATTGTGTTGAAATTTCAAGAATATCTGGGAAAAAATGGATTACTTCAGGAAAAGTAAAAAATAAGGATTATAGGTATTAATGTTAGCATCATCGGGAAAGTAGGAATATAAATGTTAAAAGATGTAAATTACTATTTATCATTAGGTCTTGATGAAGTAATGGCAAAATACTATGCTTCTGGAAGAAAAAGATAATAGATGTTGAACCGTAGTTTATATTTGCTGCTTGTAGTCACTTAACCTCACTAAATATAAACTATTATACTGTTTTGGAAAATCAATTAGCCTGATATTCCAGCATTAGCGTAATAATGTAAAAAGCCCTGAGAACTGGTACTTCTCGGGGCTTTTGTGTTTAATAATAAACCTGACTTTGCCTACACATAGTATAACATATAAAAATAATTTTGCAATAGAAAATATGTCAAACGTTAATTGCCTTGTCTTTTTGTGTTTTTATTATACTACATAGAAAGAGCAAATTCAAATATGATATAATGAAAAACAAAGTGATAATCGGGAGGAATGAATTATGATTGCCAAATTCTGTCATGAATGTGGTACAAAGCTAACGCAAAAGGAGTTGGAAAACGAAGGAATTATTCCTTTCTGCCCGAAATGTAAGGTGTACCGTTTTCCTGTGTACAATGTGGCGGTAAGCATGATTGTAATAAATAAAAAAACGGATAAAATACTGCTGATAAAACAGTATGGAAAAGATTATTACGTACTTGTTGCCGGATATGTGAACAGAATGGAGCAGTTGGAGCATGCCGTTGCAAGAGAAATAAAGGAAGAGACAGGAATGAATGTTTCGCAGATTAAGTTTAATCGAACCCGGTTTTATGAACCGTCGGATGTGCTGATGTGCAATTTTACCGCATTTGTAGAAGATGACAGCGATTTTTGCGTTAATGAGGAAATTGACGATTACTGCTGGTTTACATATGAGGAAGCGCGAAAAAACATACGGCAGAACAGTCTGGCAGCGTATTTTCTTAATGCTTATCTTGATGAATAAATTGTATTGAAAATAGGGGATTTTTATGATTTATTGGTTGGATGAAGAAGCTTGGGGAGCTGAAGGCAGTTTTAAAAGCAGTTTTTTTCGCAATGATGAAAACAGCAATGAATTAAATATTTATGTGATAAATTCCGAATTAAAGGAGTGCGCTGAAAAATGTGCAGAAGCTTTAAATAGTCTTTCCAGATTGGAGATAAAAGAAATTTGTGAAAAGTTGATAGAAAATGTAAAAAAAGAAACAGCAAATGAGGAGGTTGATTTGCAGGGAGTTAATAATCCTTTCGAAATATTGAATTATTGCTGGTTTATAACAGTATATGTAGATATGGCCAGTGCAGAAGATGAAATAGCTTATGTTGTAGAAGGAGAAGGACAGTGGGGTACACCGGTAGGATTTGTCATCAGAAACGGTAAAGTAATTTATGCCGGCGGTGATTATTTGGATTATATAAAAAATAAATGATAAAGCAGTTATTGATATATATGATATAATAAAAGAAAAATGAAAGAAGTTGTACATATGACAGAAAAAGAGAAAATGCAAAAGGGCATGTGGTATGATGCCAATTATGATAAGGAGCTTTTGGCGGAACGGCTGGAAGCGGAGGATTTATGTTATGAATTCAATCAAACCCGTCCGAAAGAAGTGGAAAAAAGAGAAGCCGTTTTGGCAAAGCTCTTGCCGAATAAAGCAAAGGATGTGAGTATTTTAGCTCCGTTTTATGCCGATTACGGTAAAAACTGCATAATCGGTGAAGGAACTTTCATAAATCACGGCGCATATCTTATGGACTGCGCTCCGATTAAAATCGGTAAACATTGTTTTATCGGTCCGAACTGCGGCATGTATACGGCAACTCATGCTTTTGTGGCGGAGCAGAGGAATATGGGATTGGAAAAAGCAAATCCGATAACTTTGGAAGATAATGTATGGCTGGGCGGAGATGTTACCATTCTGCCGGGCGTAACAATCGGTGAAGGCAGTATTATCGGGGCAAAAAGTCTTGTAAATAAGGATATTCCGCCAAATGTAATTGCAGTGGGCAATCCGTGCAAAATAATCCGCGAAATAACGGAAGAAGACAGAATAGACTTGAAAGAATAAAAAAAGCTGTAATGAAATCTTATCAAATCTTTCATTACAGCTTTTTATTTATCTGATAAAATTCGTCCATTGCGTATTTTTCATAGGCGGGGCAGTAATGCCATTTTCTTTGCCGAGTTTGATACATTTTAAAAGCCATGCCATATTGCGGGCAAGATTGCGCATGGTCTGCAATCCTTCGCCGTCCAGTTTCACCTGTGCCGGTTCAGTGCCGTGAACCATGTTCCAATAAGTTGATGAAACAACAGGCATGCAGGCATCGGTGAAATATTTGTTGAGTACATCAAGTGAGGCGGTCGTACCGGCGCGTCTGGCAGAAACAATAGCTGCTCCCGGTTTATGTTGAAAATATTTTCCGGCAGCGTAAAACATTCTATCTAAAATTGCTAAAAATTGTCCTGTAGGATGAGAATAAAATACGGGCGAACCAAAGATAAAACCGTCAGCCGTTTTGATTTTATCAATCCATTCATTGACTGTATCGTCTTTAAAAATGCAGTAGCCGTTGCCTTTGTTTTGACAGTAATTACAGCCAGCGCAATCATGAACGGATTTTGTGCCCATCTGCAGGATTTCCGTTTCGATATTTTCATTGTTAAGAACAGCAGAAATTTCATTCAGTGCCGTATATGTGCAACCGTTAATTCTTGTACTGCCGTTGAATAAAAGCACTTTCATGCAAAAACCTCCATGTTTTTAATATAATATAAAAATTATTTTCAGTTGAATTATATAATTAGTGAATAAAGATGTAAAATACTTATATTTTATACGCAGCCATACTTTTTAGGTATATTAATAAACAGAAAATATCTGTAGAAGTTTATTTTTCTTCGACACAAAGAAAAATGAACAATCCTATAATGTGATATAATGAGAAAAAAGCGTTTTAGGAGGATTAATTATGTATACAGCTTCAGATAACAGATATAAATCAATGAAATATATTCATTGTGGTAAAAGTGGTCTTTGTCTGCCGCAGGTTTCACTCGGTCTTTGGCATAATTTCGGTGATACTGCTTCGTTTGCCAATATGCGTGAGCTTTGTTTCACGGCTTTTGACAATGGTATCACTCATTTTGATTTGGCTAACAATTACGGACCGGAGCCGGGCAGTGTGGAAAAGAATTTCGGCAGAATTTTGCAAGAGGATTTAATGCCTTATCGTGATGAAATCATCATCAGTACGAAAGCCGGTTATGAAATGTGGGACGGACCGTACGGTAACTGGGGCAGCAGAAAACATATGCTGGCAAGTCTTGACCAGAGCCTGAAGCGTATGGGTCTTGAATATGTTGATATTTTCTACCATCACCGCATGGATAAAAATACGCCGCTGGAAGAAACAATGGGAGCACTCAGTCAGGCAGTTAAAAGCGGCAAGGCGATTTATGTCGGTCTTTCCAATTATGACGGGGAAATGCTGCAGCAGGCGACAGTGATTTTAGAAGATTTGCATTGCCCGTTTATCATCAATCAGAACCGTTATTCCATTTTTGACAGAACTATTGAAAATAATGGTTTAAAAGATACGGCGGACAGACTGCAAAAAGGAATTATAGCTTTCAGTCCTCTGGCTCAGGGAATGTTGACGGACAGATATCTGCACGGTATACCGGAAGACAGCCGCGTAAAGACGGACGGACGTTTTCTGAAAGAGGCGGCACTTACACCAAATCGTTTACAGCAGATTGTCAAGTTGAATAAAATTGCTCAAAAAAGAGGACAGACACTGGCGGAAATGGCACTCAGCTGGGTTCTGAAAGATGGTATTGTAACGAGTGTTTTAATCGGTGCATCAAAGCCGACGCAGATTTTGGACAATATTAAGGCAATCGAAAATACGTCATTTACAGAGGAAGAACTGCAGATGATAGATGAGATATCACTGGAAAAATAGAAGATAAAAAGAAGCCAAACATCGGAGGGAATTTTTGATGTTTGGCTTTTATATTTTTAGTGTGTTAAAGTATAGGATTATTTAATGTTGAGACTGTTAATCCAGTTGTTTACTTCATCCTGCGAAACACCGCCGCCGAGGCGTTTGCCGTCAAGCCACGTGATGTTGCTGTAAATGGATTTTAACTGGTTGACGCTGTTTTCAATGCCGCTGCCGCCGGAAGTGCAGAACGGAATGATTTTTTTACCGGAAAAATCATAGCTTTCCATGAAGGTATTGATAACGCGCGGCGCCTGGTCCCACCAGATTGGGTAGCCGACAAAAACAACATCGTACTGCTGGAAATTGTCTACTGTTCCGCTGATAGCAGGACGGGCGGAGGTATCATGTTGTTCTTTAGTGGCACGTGTAGTATCATCATTATAGCGAAGGTCGTCGGCGGTATACGGCTGTGCCGGCTGGATAGCGTATAAGTCGCCGCCTGTAGCGGAAGCAATCTGTTTAGCGGCATTTTCCGTATTGCCGGTACAGGAAAAATATGCGATTAGAATTTTGGTATGGGATTTATCCGCTGTTGTATCCTGAACGGAAGCTGTCTGCTGCGCCGACTGGGACGAATTATTATCGGCGGAGTTTTCCGAAGCGCAGGCACTTAAACAGAATATCAGCAAAGATGAAAATATTAAAACAATTATTTTAGATAGTTTTTTCAATATGGACATCTCCTTTATTTATATTGGATAGTTTCAGTTTACCATTGAAAAAAAGGCATGACAAATACTTTGTAGTCATAAATAAAGATGTTTGAAAAGCATGGAATTTTAAAGAGGTGTAAAAAATGAAATATATATATAATTACAAGTCGCCGCTGGGGAAAATAATTTTATCAAGCAACGGTACACAGTTAACGGGACTTTGGTTTGAACATCATAAACATTTTAATAATGAAGGTATTTTTATAGAAGAAAATAGAATTCTGCCCGTTTTTGAACAGACAATAAAGTGGCTGAATATTTATTTTTCGGGAGAAAAACCGGATTTTATGCCTGAAATACAGTTGACAGGAACAGCATTTCAAATGGAAGTTTGGGATATTTTGCAGAAAATCCCTTACGGAGAAGTCGTAACATACGGAGATGTTGCCGCTGAAATTGCCCGAAAGAGAAATTTGAAAAAGATGTCGGCGCAGGCAGTAGGCGGCGCAGTGGGGCATAATCCTATTTCGATTATTATACCGTGTCACAGAGTTGTCGGCGCCAGCGGCAGTTTGACGGGTTACGGCGGTGGAATAGATAAGAAAATCGCTTTGCTTGAGCTGGAAAAGCTGGATATGAAAAAATTTTTTGTGCCGAAAAAAGGAACGGCATTATAAAAAAGACAATATATCTTGAATTTCGGGATATATTGTCTTTTAACGGAAAATTTATGCCTGCGGTTTTAATGGGCCGTAAAAATAAGAGGCTGTGGATCCACCGTCTATAAGAAAATCGGAGCCGGTAATAAAGGAGCCTTTATCGCTCAGTAGAAGTTCAGCAACATTGGCCACTTCATCTGCTGTACCGGGACGGCCTGCTGGACATTTGGCGAACATATTTTTATAAAAATCGCCGCGCGGTCCGTTAAATTCGTCTATTGCCAGAGGTGTAACGATAATGCCCGGCGATACGGAATTGATACGTGCACCGCGTTGACCCCATTTTACCGCCTGTGCCATTACGCGTTTTACATTGCAGCGTTTTGCCAGCTGATAAGCATGCAGCGTGTCGCGGATATTTTTCGGCTGAAGAATATCGAGTGATAAAAGTTCTTCCGTAGGGGTGAGAGCGAGCTGTTTGTCTTCATCCGGCGTCAGTGCCGCCATTCTGTGGCCGGACTGGCTGGAAATGGCTACGCCTGCACCGCCTTTTTTTATTACTTTGCCGACTTCTTCCAGTAAAACCGCTGTGCCGTACAAATCCACTTTTAAAATAGTTTCGATTGAAGCCTGACTAGGTGAAACACCGGCGGCATTGACGAGCATATCTATTTCACCGTATTTTTGCGCTTCGGTGATTAATTTTAAAATAGAAGTGCGGGAAGATAAATCCATTTCTGTATAAACTGTGTCAAACCCAGCATTTTTCATGATGGAAGCGATATTTTCAGCATTTTGTATATTTTTGTCGCCGATTATAATTTTATGATTAAAACCGACCCGTCTGGCGATTGCCATGCCGATTTGACCGGCACCCGTTAAAATCAACACATCTTTCATTAAAAAGACTTCCTTTCAATTAATGGTAATATCTGTTGTACTAATTAATATTTTATATTCAGCGAAGTCAAGTGATAATATCGAACGGATATAAAATATGATACTGCTGATATAAGCTGAATATTTTACTAGTATAACAGGTATGTTAATTTTTTATATTTATATTTTAAAATAATAAGCAGGCGGAAACAATTTCAAATGCAGATATCATTGATAAGTAAAACTTATTCGAGTCGAGGTGATTTTATGCTTTTGCGGCAGATTAAATATTTTATAACGGTAGTGGAATGCAACAGTTTCACGGAGGCGGCGGAACAGTGCTATATTTCCCAGTCGGCGATATCCCAGCAGATACGGGCATTGGAAGATGATATCGGGGTAAAGCTGATTAAAAGGGAAAACCGCAAATTTTATCTGACCGATGCGGGCGAGTATTTTTACCGTTACGGTAAGGAACTTTTAAACAGAGCGGAAGAGATAAAGCGGGAAACGTATAATATCGGTAAGAATAATAAATTGCAGCTTAAAATAGGTTATTTAAACTGTTATGGCGGGGGGGAACTGCAAAAAGCGATTGCCGCTTTTTATGAAAAATTTCCGGAAGTCGTAATTCATATTCTAAACGGCAGTCATGAGGATTTATATTATTTTCTGCGCGACAGTGAAGCCGATATAATATTGAGTGACCAGCGCAGAGCTTTTTCCGATGAATATGTAAATCTGCATCTCGTATACGGAAAATGTTATGTTAAAGTGGCAAATAATAATATTTTGGCGAAAAAAGAAATCGTTACGCTCAGTGATTTGAAGCGAATACCGTGCATTCTCGTTACGTCAAAAGAACAGCAGGAAAATGAACAGGATTTTTATCAAAATACGCTCGGTTTCAATACGAAGTTTCTATTTGCCAGAACGTTGGAGGAAGCACGTCTTATGACTATTGCCAATCGTGGCTTTATGCCGGTTGAGCTGATAAAGGAGGAACAGGAAAAAAACGGGCTGCTTTGCAGGATTCCTCTTTATCGCGGCGAAAAACAGATACAGCGTAATTACTGTGCTTTTTGGCGAAAGGACAATACGAATTTTTATATTGAAGAATTTGCTAAAATACTGCAAAATTTATTTAAAAGCAAATAATAAAAGGCTGTAATACCGTTAATAGTATTACAGCCTTTTTCTTAGTCATTATAGATAACAGGTTTAATCAGGGAACGGTCGTGATTTAAAAACAAATTCATAGCTTCCGGAATTTTGTCCATGCCGTGATAGCGATAAGTAATCAGTTTTTCCGGCTGAATGCGTCCGTAGGAAATAAGCTGTGCCATGCGGCTCATTAAAAGACGTCCGCCGCCGCATCCTACGCCTTTGATTGTTTTATCGGCATAACCGAAACCCCAGTCGGCAGGATTGATTAAAATCGGCTGACCGCCGAAATACGCGCTCAGGTTTACGAGTGTTCCGCCGCTTTTGAGTATTTTAAGTCCTTTGTTCAATTCTTTCGCTCCGCCGCCGCAAAGTATGACTTTGTCAACTAAACCGTGATTTATTTCAATTATTTTATCGAGATAATTTTCATTGTGGTAATCGATTAAATCGGTAGCACCGTACTGCTTAGCGACATCAAAGCAGACTTTGCGCGAGCCGATGGCAAAAATTCTGCCGGCACCGTGCAGCACGCAGGCGCGAACAGCAGTAAGACCGACAGGACCGATACCGAGAACGGCTACCGTTTCACCGAATTGTAAATCAAGTGCTTCTACACCGGTAAATGCCGTGCACATCATATCCGGCACCATAACAGCCTGTTCCATGGAAACATTGTCAGGAATATGGGCAAGGTTCATATCAGCGTCGCGAATGTAATACTGTTCGACGAATGAACCGCCACGGTCGGGGTAATCAATGCCCCAGTACATATTGTCCGATTTCATTTTGGCGTGTCCATCCTGCGCTTCAAGGCTTCTCCATATAGGCATGACGGCACAGGCGATAACACGGTCACCGACTTTGAAATCATGGACGTCGGAACCGACTTCGGTAATAACGCCGCACATTTCATGACCGACAGCTTTGCCGAGAAGATACGGCAGAGATTGGCAGCCCGTAGCGCATAAATGGGCATCACTTGTACAAGGAGACCAGATTTCCGGACGGATTAGCGCGCCGGTTGATACGATTTGTTCAGGCAGAGCACAATCGTTGCGCATTTCCATTTGATTTTTTCCGGAGATGACAACACCTTTCATTTTTTTCATACAATCAACCTTCTAACGATAATAAAATTACAGTTTGATGTTTTGAGATTATCTGGACACAGTTTTAGTATAGAACCCGGTAGTAACTATCGGTCAAGCAATTATTTCGTTATGTATGAATTTTTCATATAAGTTTTACTTATTAGTAGTCATTGTAATTGAAATTGCTGTTCGGTCTGTCATTTTTTAAAATGAAATTATCAAGGAACAGTTAATTTAAGTATTTTATAGAGAGAAGGTTTTATTATGAAAAATTTTACACGGCGCGATTTTTTCAAATTGGCGGGTTCCGCGGCACTCGGTATGGCGGCATATAATTTTACGGGATTTCAGAAAAGTTTTGCTCAAAGTCCCGTTATCGGCAGTCAGCAGATAACAAATCCGGCATCAGGCACTTCTTATGCTAAGGTTTATTTCACCAAGCATATTGACGCCGACCATTTAATTAAGCTGTATAGCATGGTCAACGAAGGAATTTACGGCAAAGTGGCGATAAAACTGCATACGGGTGAAAAAAACGGTCCGAATATTCTGCCGCGCGATATGGTAAGAGCTTTTAAAAGCAGTATTCCGAACAGCAATATCGTAGAAACGAATACGTATTACAAGGGCGACAGAGATACTACGGAAAAGCACCGCGAAACGCTCAGAGTAAACGGCTGGACCTTCTGTCCGGTTGATATCATGGACGAGGACGGAGCCGTAATGCTGTCGGTACGCGGCGGCAGGCATTTTAAGGAAATGTCCGTCGGCAAAAATATGCTCAATTATGATTCTATGGTAGTGCTCACACATTTTAAAGGGCATACTTCCGGCGGCTTCGGCGGTTCGCTCAAAAATATCGCTATTGGCTGTGCCGATGCCAAAGTCGGCAAAAAAATGCAGCACGGCGACGGGTTTACGATAAAGAAAGCTCAGTTTCAGGAAAATATGACGGAGTCGGCGAAGGCGACGATTGATTATTTCGGCAAACATATCGTATTTCTCAATGTAATGCGCCGTATGTCCGTCGATTGCGACTGTGCCGGAGTCGGAGCGGCGGAGCCGACAATTCCCGATATCGGCATGGTGGCTTCTACTGATTTACTGGCAGTTGACCAGGCGTGCGTGGATTTGGTATATGCCCGTCCGGAAAACGAACGGCATGATTTGGTGGAACGCATTGAAACGAGAGAGGGATTGCGCCAGCTGTCGTACATGAAAGAACTTAAAATGGGCAATGATAAGTACCGGCTGATTTCCATTGATTGATGATAAAACTGTTGACTTAGAGTACGGTTAAAGTATTAATATATTAATCAGATAAAATCAACGGAAAGAAGGTATCGGCATGAAAAAAATATTCTGGATAATTTTCACGGTAGTAGTATTATGTTCCGCTATGGGGTGCGGCTATACGAATGAAAAACAGGAACAGCCGTCAATTCCCTCTGCAAGAGAACAGACGGCAGAGCAGATAGCTGATAAGCCGAAAATTTTGATAGCGTATTTTTCACGTACGGGCGAAAATTCCCAAGTAGGCTATATAGAAAAAGGCAATACGGAAATAGTAGCTGAAATGATAGCCGACGAAACGGGTGGAGATTTATTCAAAATCGACCCAGTAAATCCGTATCCTGACGATTATAAACAGTGTGTAGATATCGCTAAGACGGAAAAGGAAAACAACGCTCGTCCGCAGATAAAAGGTACAGTGGATAATATGCAGGATTATGATGTAATCTTTTTAGGTTATCCGATTTGGTGGGGTGATATGCCTATGGCAGTATATACATTCCTTGAGGGCTACGATTTTAACGGAAAGACGATTATTCCGTTTGCAACACATGAGGGAAGCGGTCTTGGCAATACGCCCGACAATATAGCGAAAGAGTGCAGCGGTGCTAAAATCTTGAAAGGTCTTGAGATGCGCGGCAGGCAGGCACAGAACGAACAGGGTAAAGCAAGACAGGACGTTATCGATTGGTTAAAACAGCTTAATATTATATCTTGACTTAAAGTCAACTTAAAGTAGTAGGATAAATATAGGTTGATTTTAAGGAGTGATTGTTTATGAAAACTTTAGTAGCTTATTTCTCCGCCAGCGGACAGACGGCAAGACTGGCAAAGACCATTGCTGATGTAACGGGCGGCGACCTTTTTGAAATAGAACCGGCAGAAAAATATACTTCCGCTGATTTGAACTGGAATGACAGTCAAAGCCGCAGCAGCAGGGAAATGAATGACGCTTCTTCCCGTCCGGCTATTTCTGGAAAAGTTGCTGATATGAGTAAATATGATACAGTATTTATCGGTTTTCCGATTTGGTGGTATGTAGCACCGCGCATTATTCAGACTTTCCTGGAAAGTTATGATTTTTCCGGCAAGACTATAATTCCGTTTGCTACTTCTGGCGGCAGCGGTATGGGTAAGACAAATAGCGTACTGCAAAAATCCTGTCCGGCTTCAGTTAATTTGAAGGAGGGCAGACGCATGAGCAGCAGAGAAAGCGCGTCTTCCGTGAAAAAATGGATTGATAGCTTAAATTAATGACTGAAATATAAAAGGCGAGAACATGAAAGTTCTCGCCTTTTTGTTATTTATTTAAGTCAGTCGATATTTATTTGACTGGAGGAGGAGATAGTGGTCTTCGGTAAAGTTATTTTCAAAATTCCGTCAGTATATTCAGCTTTAGAATTTGCTTTATCTATCTGACCTACATAGAAACTTCTCTGCACTGTACCGTAATAGCGTTCTTTGCAGATATAATTGTGCTGCTTGTCGCTATTATCCGTTTCTTTATTCATTACAGCTTTGATAGTTAAATAATCATTTTGGTAATCAAGCTGGATATCTTCTTTTTTTGTTCCCGGAAGTTCGGCAGTTAGTTCATAGCTGTCGCCGGTGTCTTTTACATCAACTTTGAAAGAATTCATATTCTGTATCGGTGCAAAAGCTTTTTGAAAGAATGGTTCATTGAAAACGTCGAAAATGGACGGGAAAGTATTTTCTTCTCTATTAGCAGGATTATTAAACATGAAAGGAACTAAACCAAACATAAGGCAAACCTCCAATTTTTTAATGTAAACAAAAAATCAAAAAGTCAAATTAATGGCTGAAAAAATCAGTCAACGCTTATTGTCGTTGCTGTTTCCTGTTTAACTGCTTTCGGCAGTGTAACAGTCAAGATACCGTCTTTATATGCAGCTTTGATATTGGCTGCATCGATATCATCGATATAGAAGCTGCGTTGCATTTCACCATAGTAACGTTCACGGCGCAGATATTTTTCCGCCGTTTTATCGTTATTGGCGTCAGTATTTTCGGCAGGCTGTTCGCCTTTATTTACGACGGTCTTTACTGTAAGATAGCCCTTATCGTAGCTTAAAGAAATATTTTCTTTTTTGATACCCGGAAGTTCAGCGGAAAGTTCGTAAGCAGAACCTAAATCTTTGACATCGACTTTAAAAGATTTCGTATTTGAAAACGGTGTTAAAGAATTGTGGAAAAAAGGTTCATTGAAAACATCGAATAAGCTGTTAAAGTCATCATCTTTAGAAAGATTTTTTGCAAATGGAACTAAACCAAACATAAAGCAAACCTCCATTTAATAACAAATCTTAAAGTCAAAAAGTCAAATTTGATTTTAAGAAAAACGAACTTATCGAATTTAAAAGTTCGTTTTGTTATTGTTTAAAATTTTATCGGTAAGAATTATAAGGGCTTTTCTTGTAAGCCCTTATCGTTCTTACAATTATTATTATACGCTAATTAGTCAAAAAGTCAATAATTATTTTTGACTTTTTGACATTTTTTTTTAGTTACCAAAAAGTGACTAGTTGACGTACTCCCCATAGCTAAAGCAAGGGGATTCTGGGATACTGACGAACCTTGCTATCAAAAGACAGTCTTACGAGTTCTCTCCGCAATGGACAACGCCCTGCCCATATTCCCATATTATTATTTAACGAGAGAAAAAATTCTTTCTCCCTCTTTCTTTATATTTATAGCGGCATTTAAATCCCTATCATGATGTTTGCCACATTTCGGACAAGTCCACTGTCTTATTCTTAAATCTTTGAGTTCTTTGTTTTGGTAGCTGCAATTACTGCACAACTGACTTGACGGGAAAAATTTATCTATTTCAACAACGCTCGAACCTGTCTTTTGGGCTTCATATTTCAATTTGTTCACAAAATCGGCAAAACCTAAATCGGATATTTTTCTGCCGTAGCGTTTCTGCATGGCTTTTAAATTTAAATTTTCAATAGAAATCAAAGCGTATTTACCGACAAGGTATTGCGCCGTTTTCCAATGAAAATCCTTTCGCATATTTGCTACTTTTTTATGCAGCCTTGCCAGGTTTATTCTCTCTTTTTGGCGATTATTGGAAGATTTCTGTTTCCGAGATAGATTGCGGTTAGTCTTAGCGATTAATTTTGCATTCTGCTTGAAAAACAGCGGGGAAATGATATTGTTTCTCTCTGAACCTATGAGAAAATTTTTCAGTCCGAAGTCAAAACCGACGCTTTTACCTGTTCTTGTTAAGACTTCATTTTCATTGGTTTTACAGGCAAAATATAAATAAATATCGCCTAACGCATCACGTTTAATGGTTACGGTTTGTATTTTTCCGTCAATATCCCGCGACTTAAAGTAACGGTATTTCTGATTGGCTATTCTGATAATATTTCCATCATACAGTTTCCAACCAGAAGTTTTCAAAGTATATGATTTATACTTGCGTACTTTCTTAAACGACGGCGGAGCCGAACGGATATTATGTTTCTGATTTCTGAAAAACAGCTTATAGGCACGGTCTATGCGCTGAGTTATCTCCTGAACTGCCTGCGAGCCGATTTCTTTAAGATAGCTGAACTTTGCCAGCTTTTTCAATTTGGTTAAGTGATTTTGCAAAGCATAGATATTTAACGATTTTTTGAATAAACGATAATACCGTTTATGAATTGCAATGCAGTGATTATAAATGAGACCTGCCGCATTAATCTGTCTATGAAGTTTTTTGTTCCGTTTAGAATTGTACAATTTAAAGCAATAGGTTTTCATTTATCTCACCGCCTTATTATTTTTGTTTTTGATTTTCAATATATTGTTTTATTACAGATAATGGTGCTCTTCCAACGGTTGAACAAAAATAACTGTTTGTCCAAAGCGTAGGTATACGAGAACGAAGCCATGGATACTCCTGCCGCAAAATTCTTGATGTACGACCTTTTAGGGCTTTAACAGCTCTATGAATACCAAATTGCGGATCTACTTCTAAAAGAATGTGTACATGGTCGGGCATAACTTCCATTTCAATAATTTCCAATTGAAGTTCTTTTGCTATTTCATGTATAAGTTCTTTTAATCTTGTGTCTACACCGTTTATTAATACCTTTCTACGATATTTAGGACACCATACAATATGATATTTACATGAATATATCACATTATGATTAGATTTATAAATTATTTTGCTCATAGCTATATAATAGCATATAAATATAAAAAATTAAATAATCCGGCTTCAATTGCTTACGCAAATTTGCCGGACCTGCCTTATATCCCCAGCGCTAAAGCACGGGGCTTTACGGCACATTTGGTAATTTTCCGATGCAGAAGATGATAGATGATATGTTTGCATTTCTGCATAAAAATAATTTAGAACCGAAAATAGGCGAAGTATTTTCCTTTGCAGATGTGAAAAAAGCCTGCATAATGCAGGATACGGGAAAAATCAGCGGAAAAATAATCATAAAGGTGGAATAATGATGAATGCGGAAATTTGTCTGCAAAAATTGAAATTAATAAAAGTGCTGGCTTTTGCCACGGTGGATATGAATAACAATCCGCAAATCAGAAATATCAGTGCTATTCATTATGAAAAAAATGCGCTTTATTTTTTTACGGCGCGCGGTAAAAATTTCAGTCGTGAACTGCAAAACAACAGTCGTGTACAGATATTGGGATACTCAAAATTTAAGGAGATGATTAGATTATCCGGTCGTGCTGTACCGGTCGAAGCTGAAAAACAGCAGTATTATATGAATTTAATATTTGAGGAACAGCCGTATCTGCGCAATGTTTATCCTGATGATACGAAGAATATCGGTATTATTTACTGTATAAAAGATATGCAGATTGAATATTTTAATCTCGGTGTCAGACAGATTTTTCGTGAAGTTTATACTGTTGGCAATATTGAATTCGAGCCGAAAGGATATTTTATCTCCGACAGCTGCATCGGCTGCGGCATTTGTCTTTCCGTCTGTCCGCAGCACTGCATACAGAAAGGAGAAATATACAAGATACAGCCACAGCACTGTCTGCACTGCGGTGCATGTTATGAAAGATGTCCTGTTAAGGCAGTGAAAAGATGGGGTGAGTGATTTGAAAAATGCGATAGAGCGGCTGAAAAAAGCAGTTGAAAAGTACAATACCGTTATTATCGGCGCCGGTGCCGGCTTATCCGCTTCCGCCGGTTTTACGTATGACGGGGAGCGATTTAGAAAGCATTTCAGTGATTTTCAGCATAAATACGGTTTTAATGATATGTATACGGGCGGATTTTTTCCCTATAAATCGAAAGAAGAATATTGGGCATACTGGAGCCGCTATATTTTTGTCAATCGCTATATGAAAGCGCCGAAACCTGTTTATGAGGATTTGTATGATTTAATAAAAGAAAAGGATTATTTCGTCATAACGACTAATGTGGACCATTGTTTTCAAAAAGCCGGATTTGATAAGAATCGTCTGTTTTATACGCAGGGAGACTACGGCTTGTTTCAGTGCTCCGTGCCGTGTCATACAAAGACGTATGATAATAAAGAGACTGTTATGCAGATGATAAATCAGCAGAAAGATATGAAAATTACCAGTCGATTAATGCCGAAATGTCCCGTGTGCGGAGCGGATATGACGATGAACCTTCGTGCAGATGATAAATTTGTAGAAGATGAGGGCTGGCACAGAGCCTGCGGCAATTATCGGGATTTTCTTCTGCGCCATCGCAATATGCCGATTTTGTTTTTGGAGCTGGGGGTCGGTTATAATACGCCTGTCATTATAAAATACCCGTTCTGGCAGATGACGGCGGAAAATACGCAGGCTGTCTATGTTTGCATTAATCTTGGCGGTGCAGAATGTCCGGAGCAGATAGAAAGCCGCTCTATCTGCATAAATGATGATATAGCCGATGTATTATCATTATTAGATTGCAAGGGAGGTCTTTATCATGACGCAGACTGAACGGCTGGACTTTATGATACGGGAACTGATGCCGGAGGCAGATATTCCGCATTTATTTGAACAGAAATGGCATTTATTCCGCTCTCTGGTAAATATGAGACCGGCCGGTGCCATCAGTGAAGAATTTTTGCAGATACAGAATGATTTTTTGCAAAAAGAGATAAAGGAAAAGGGTATTACCGATGCAGATGATTTAGTACCGATGAAAAAGGAAATTTATCTGTGGCGGGGCGATATAACAACTTTAAAGGCGGACGGTATCGTAAACGCCGCCAACAGCCAGATGACGGGCTGTTATTATCCCTGCCACGGCTGTATAGATAATGCCATTCATACTTTTGCCGGTGTCCAGCTGCGTAATAAATGCGCTGAGATTATGGCGAAGCAGGGCTTTTCCGAACCGGTGGGAAGGGCGAAAATAACGCCGGCATACAATCTGCCGAGCCGTTATATTCTGCATACGGTGGGTCCTATTATCAGCGGAGAACCGACGCAGAAAGATTGTCAAAGTTTGCGTGCCTGTTACAATTCATGCCTGAAACTGGCAAATGAGAATAAACTGAAAAGTATCGCCTTTTGTTGCATTTCTACGGGCGAGTTTCATTTTCCGCACAGATTGGCGGCAGAGATTGCAATAAAAAGTGTAGAGGATTTTCTGCAAAACGATACAACCGTTAAAAAAGTTATATTTAATGTATTTTCAGCTGAAGATGAAAAGATTTATCGGGAATTATTAAAAAACCCTAACAGTTAATTTGCTGTTGGGGTTTTTGTTTATCACGGCTTAGCGGAAAGTGTTATATTCGTCGGCAGGTATTCAATATGGATTTTATCGTTAATCATGTATTTTGTGAGCAGTTCATATTGTGCATATTCCGGAGAGTTTATAAAATTTTTATATGTGTTTTCGTCTTTATAGACTTCAAGGATATGGAAAATATGGGGATTTTCTTTTTCGCTTGTTATCATCAGTGCCAATATATCGGGATTTTTCTGCATGGAGATATTTACAAGTGTCCTCAAATCATTTTTAAAATCGTCAAGTGCTTCGGGGCGGATTTCGATTTTCGTCGTTATAATATAATCTCCCGTACCTTTTTCCTGACTTTCCATAATGACGGGGTCCACTTCCATTATGCGCAGTTCTTCAAGTATTGTGGCTCTGGCAACCTGATACTGTTTGAAGCCTTCACTGGAGCGGTGTATCTGATAAGCAGCTTCATCTTTGTAGATTTCCAAAAGACGCTGGATGTTGGGATTGTTCTTATCAATACCGCCGTAAATGATATAAGTGCCTTCTTCTTTGGCGGAGTACGGAGCAACGTATTGTGCCGCCATATTCTGCATATTTTTCATTTCTCCGTCAGTGGAACGTAAGATTGCCCAGTGAATAAGCGGTGCGCTGCCGTCAGGATTTTCGATTGTTTTGGCATCAGCCTGAAGCGGTGAAAGACAGAGCAGTATGCCGGCTGTAATGCCTGCCAGTTTTTTTAAGTTCATGAGTAAAACTCCTTTATATTTATATTTTTTACCTGTGGTGTCAGTAGAAATATCTAACCTATATCAGCAGTACAATACTTTATATTTAGTGAGATTAAGTTATAATTAGAACGAATATAAAGTATTGTACTATTTAGAAAACCAACTAGCATAACAGGTATTTTTTATGTATATATTCAGTATAAATTTTAAATTGATTGTCTGTCTAATACTTACAATATATTTTTAAAAATGCTCATAAAGTATTTTTAGAAATATATTGACTTGTAGTTTACTCAAAAAGATATAATTAAATCAATATTTATATTGGAGGAAATTCTTATGGAATATCGTGAACTTCCGCACGGCGGAGAAAAGATAAGCGTTTTAGGTCTTGGTATGGGTTATATTTCTGGTACGACAGAAGAAATAGCCAATATCATAAAAACAGCTATAGCAGGCGGAATAAACTATTTTGATTTGGCAGCGGCGGAACGTGCTCCGTATGCAGGATATGCGCAGGCTTTTGCAGGACAGCGTGACAAAGTTTATACGTAGATGCATTTCGGTGCGACGTATGAAAGCGGAAAATACGGCTGGACGAGAGATTTGGAGACGATAAAACGGACTTTTGAATGGGAACTGGATTTATTCAAAACGGATTATACTGATATGGGATTTATTCACTGTACCGATGATATGGACGATTTGCAGACAATAAAGCAAAATGGTATCTGGGATTATATGAAAGAGCTTAAAGCAGAAGGTAAAATCCGTCATCTCGGTTTTTCATCGCATAATCCTGAAGTTGCGCGTCGTCTTCTGGATACAGGCATGATGGATATGTGCATGTTCAGTATTAATCCGGCATATGATTATGAAAAAGGCGATGAATACGGTATCGGCGAAGTACAGGAGCGTGCACGGCTTTATCGCGACTGTGAGCGTATGGGTGTCGGCATTTCCGTTATGAAGCCGTTTGGCGGCGGACAGCTTCTTGATGCCAAGTTATCACCGTTTAAACAGGCTTTGACGAAAAATCAGTGCATACAGTACGCGCTGGACAGACCGGCTGTAATGACGGTACTGCCGGGTATACGCAGTATGCAGGATTTACAGGAAATTTTATCATTTGTGAATGCAACGGCAAAGGAGAAGGATTATTCCGTTATCGGTAATTTTACGCCGCAGAAAGCATACGGTACATGTGTTTACTGCAATCACTGTCAGCCGTGTCCGGCAGGGCTCAATATCGGATTAATCAATAAATACTACGACTTGGCAAAAGCAGGCGACATGATGGCAGTCGGCCATTATGAAAAATTAAATCTTCATGCCGACGACTGTTTAAAATGCGGTCATTGTGAAGCCAGATGTCCTTTCCATGTAAAACAGAAAGCACGCATGGAGGAAATAGCGGCATATTTTAAACAGTATGAAAAATAACCTGTTGACATGGAGCCGACTCGAATTTTTATAATGACTGTAATCCTATAATAAAATGAAAGAAGGCGATTTTATGTACAAAAAATTATTAGTAGCTGGTGCATTGGCTATCTCTACCTGTTTAGCGGGTGCAACAGGTTTTGCGGCGGAAACACCGCATCAGACTATCACTCATAACGGAGAACAGGCGGCAGTCAAAGGTTCGACGACAATCTTCAACGGCAATGTAATCATTGAACCGCTGTTCAATAATATTGACGACAGAGCTATCGGCGGAGCTTACGTAACATTTGAACCGGGCACGCATTCTTCGTGGCATACACATCCAAAAGGACAGATGCTCATAGTTACGGAAGGTCAGGGACTTACACAGGAATGGGGACAACCTATTCAGGTAATCAATCCAGGCGATGTCATCTGGTGCCCGCCGGGAGTAAAACACTGGCACGGTGCCGGCTATAATACAAAGATGACGCATATCTCACTTTGCGAAGCAGTTGACGGCACGAACGTAAACTGGCTCGAACAGGTATCCGACGAACAGTATCATGGAAAAGCATAGAAATAATAAAAAGCTTAGTATTATACTAAGCTTTTTTGTTTTTACACGACGTATTAGAGATTAAATATATTCAATCTGTATCAGCAATATAATTGAATATTATCGTGTAAAATAATAATGAATTTTTGTCTGTTATAAAAAAACAATAATATATTTAAAATCATTATAAGAATAACATAAAACTATAGATTTAAGCTTAATGTTACAATAAATTTTTCATTTAGTAATGATTTACAAATTAATATGTGTTATAATGATGATATATTTATAATATAAACAAAAAGTATAAATGTCTAATACGGGGGGTTATACCTCGCCTCGATGCCTCCTCGTTTAGAAATAAATTTTATTTTTACACTGGAGGTTTTTTTATGCAAAAATCTAAACGCTCTCAAATTTTGGCAAGTTTATTAACCGGCAGTATGATATTCGGTGGTTTATTAATAGTACCGCAAACTGTTTATGCCTATACTATGATTAGTGGCGGAGCAGGTGGCAATGGCGGTGGTGGCGGCATTTACGCTAAAGTAGGTGAAGATGGAGAAGCTGCCAGAGTTAATGGAAATGAACAGGAAAGCAGCTATAATATTGGCAAAGGTGAAGAACCGAACGGTATGAACGGCGGAGCCGGCGGTAAAGGTGGCGATCTTGATTATGAGATGGATACTTCATCAATAAACTCAAATGAGTATGTTTTTATATACGGCGGTTTTGGTGGTGACGGTGGTGGAGCTGGCACTTATCAAAACGGTCTTGGCGGTAGAGGCGGTGACGGCGGTAATATTAATGTAACTACTGACGGCAATTCTTTATGGTGTGATGTTTTTGAAATGAGAGGCGGAAATGGCGGAAAAGATTTTTACTCAAGCGGTAATGGTAATAAAGTTGGAGAGGGAGGAACAGGCGGATCAGCCAGTTTTACAACATATGGAAGTATAAGAGCAGAGCAAAGTTTTAGCGTAACAAGTGGAAGATTTGATATACCGGGAATTGTAAGTGATAGAGGAAAAGGCGGAGATGCTTATTTTCATGGCAATAGAGTTACAACTCCTAATATTTCATTAAATCGCTATGGTGATTCTAAATTAAATTTCTATACGTATATGTTAAATATTGATACAGGCGGTACTAGTCTTAGTCTTGATAATACAATAGCTGCAAATGAAGAAGGCGAAGACGGTGTTTATATTGATACGGCAATGTTAGGTGATGATGACCTTACAGTATATTCAAATAATAATGGTAAAGCTCGTATTGATAATTTATATTTAATGGGAAAAGGCAATTTTAATGATATAAATAATGCTATAAATTTAGGACGTTTATCTGTATCTGGCGGTACGATTAACGATACTAACTGGAATGGAATTATTGAACATAAGTATGATGATGATAATATTTATATGGGAAGAAGCGGTATAACTTTTGATGTTAATCAGGATAAAACATTAAATCGTAATATTGTTGAGGAACCATCAAGTATTGTAGTCGATAATAGTTATAATTTCACAAAAACGGGCAGTGGCACATTAGATTTAAATAGTACAGCAGATTATTCAGGTATGACGATTGTTCGTGAAGGTAAGTTAAATGTTGGAAGTAATAGATTGGCAAATTCGGCAGGTTTGGCTTTATACGGTGGAGCAACTTTTGACCGAGGAACTGCTGATGTAAATTGGGATGGAAAACAGTTGCTGGTAGATAGTTCCAATAATCAGACGGCTAATTATATCGGCGATTTGTCAGCACAAAACAGTGATTTATACTTTATTTCCAGCACTGCTCCGCAGGAACCGTTACTTTTCGTTGCCGGAGATGTAAATATTAATAGTAGTAAGTACAATGTAGGTTTATCGGGCGGTACGCAAATTGCTGAGGGTACAAAGCTGACACTCATTAAAACGGATGGAACGCTTACGGCTGATAATATTGAAAAGGGGACAGGTTTTGCAGGTATTGTTAATATCGGTTCAACTATTGAAGCTGATATAACGAATGCTGTTAAAGTCAGTGAAGATGGTGAAAATCTGGTAATTGGAGGACAGGAACCGACAGATCCGGAAAATCCGCCGGTTGACCCAGACCCGGAACAACCGACAGATCCGGAAAATCCACCAGTTGACCCAGACCCGGAACAACCAACAGATCCGGAAAATCCATCGGTTGACCCAGACCCAGAACAGCCTACAGATCCGGAAAATCCACCGGTTGACCCAGAACAGCCGATAGATCCAGATAATCCGTCAGTTGATCCTAACCCGGAAAAACCAGGTAGTGGCGGTAGTATTGTAGTTGATGTTTCCGGTAGCAGGGCAAAAGCTGAAAGCAAAATGTTGTCTGAAGGTTTTTTAGGCGGTGTAGCATTTAATCTGCAAGGTGCGGATTTAATTGCTGATAGAGGTATTGCTTCGGCAATTGACGCAACAAAAGATGAAAATAGCGCGATTTTTGCGCAGATTTCCCGCGGTTCTATTGATTATGAAACAGGTTCCAGTGTTGATGTAGACGGTACTAATATGTTATTGGGCGCAGCATGGAAACATGGCAAAGAAACAACAATGGGTGTGTTTGCGGAATACGGCGATGGCTCTTATGATACGGAAAATAATTTTAATGGTATTAATATGAAAGGTAGCGGCGATACTTCGTATTTTGGCGGTGGCTTTTTGGCTCGTCGTGATTATATTGGAACAGCTGCCGGTCATTATTATTTGGAAGGTAGTATGCGTTTAGGTCGTACCGATAATGAATATACAAATTCTTATTTGCGTGACAGTTTAGGTCGTACAGCTCATTATGATATTGACGGAATGTATTATGGTATGCACGTCGGTGCAGGTTATTTGCGTCAGATTGATGAGCATAGAACATTGGATATGTACGGAAAACTTTTGTGGACACGTCAGGAAGGCGATACAACAACTCTTTCTACAGGTGAAAGACTTAATTTCAGTGATATTAATTCTTGGCGTTGGCGCATGGGGGCTCGGTTTAATTATAATGATGGTGAAAAAACAGGTTACTATGCGGGACTTGCATGGGAACATGAATTTGATGGTGAAGCCGATGCAACGGTTAATGGTTTTGCTATAGATAAACCTAGTCTTAAAGGTGATAGCGGTATCGCTGAAATCGGTATGAATTACAAACCGTCTGCGGATAATCCATGGATATTAAATCTAAATGTACAGACTTATTTCGGCGCACGTGACGGCTGGCGCGGCGGTGTAGAAGCAACATATACATTTTAAATAAAAAGCTCTCGGCTTATGCAGTCGAGAGCTTTTTATTACCAGTTTAAAGTGCACTGGTGTTTTGCTGTTCTATTTTTTCTTTTGCTACGGAGAGCATTAATTTTATGCGGTTAAGCTGATTTACTTCGCTGATACCGGCATCGCAGTCTATGGCTACGATATTTACGTCTTCATTGGTGCGCATGAGTTCGCGTATCATGCCTTTACCCGTGATATGATTAGGCAGACAGCCGAATGGCTGCAGACAGATGATATTTTTTACGCCTTCTTGAATGAGTTTTGCCATTTCACCCGTTAAGAACCAGCCTTCACCTGCCATGTTGCCGAGTGAAGCATGAGGCTTAGTGAGCTGGGCAATCTGTTTGATTGTATAAGGCGGGCTGAAGCGGTTGCTTGCACGGAGCGCCTTGCGCATAGGTTTGCGGAAAAATTCCAGTACTTTGATGAAAATTTCCGATTTGGCTCTGTCCATCCATTTGCCGTCCAGCATTTTGTATTTAATGACATCATCGAATGCCATGTACATCAAAAAGTCCATTAAATCAGGTGTTACGACTTCCGCGCCTTCTTCAGCGAGAACCTGTTCTACATGATTGTTGGCAGTAGGATGATATTTTACGAGAATTTCTCCAACGATACCGACTTTCGGTTTTTGGACGGTTTCGTCAAGTTCCAGTTCATCGAATTCTTTAACTGCATTTTTGATATTGGTACTAAATTTGAAATAATTGCCGTTATCTAGTTCATTCATGCAGATTTTGCGCCATTTATTGTAGAGTATATCCGTTGAGCCGGGTACTTTTTCATACGGACGGGTACGATTGGCAAGGCGGATTAACAAATCGGAGTAAACAATGGATTTTACGATATCAATCCAGACTTCCGTTTTGAGTTGAAAGTCATCCGTTTCACGGCCGACGCAGGCAAAAACCGGAACCTGACCGAGACCGGCACTTTGCAAAGCCTTGCGCATGAGGTTTAAGTAATTGGTGGCACGGCAGGCACCGCATGTCTGGAACAGCATGATGGACGTATTGTTTACGTCATATTTGCCTGATTGCAGTGCTTTTAAAAGCTGACCGATAACAATTATTGCCGGATAGCACATATCATTATTTACATAACGGAGACCCAAATCAACGTCTTCTTGCGTCGGCATTTCCGGAATGACGATACGCATACCGGATTTTTGACAGGCATGCTGAATAAAATCAAAGTGTTTTGGTGACATCTGCGGAGCTAAAATAGTATGTTCACTCTGACATTCTTTGGAAAAATAAGCACGCTGTTTCGGCGGTTCAAGTTCGTCAATCTGTGTGAAGCCGTATTTCCATGCCGCCATAAGCGAGCGTATACGGATACGGGCAGCGCCGAGATTGCTCACTTCGTCAAGTTTTATCATAGTGTAGATATCGCCGTGCTGTTCAAGTATTTCGCGTACCTGACCGGTCGTGATGGCATCAAGACCGCAGCCGAAGGAGCTGAACTGAATGAGTGTCATATTGTCATGACGGGCAACGTAGCTTGCCGCATGGTAAAGACGGGCATGGTAACTCCACTGGTTGACGATATCGAGCGCATCTTCTGGACAGTCAAGATGATACAAGGAGTCTTCCGAGATGATAGCTATGCCGTAGGACTGTATCATTTCCGGAATACCGTGATTGATTTCAGGGTCAATATGATACGGTCTGCCGGCGAGGACGACAATCGGCTGTTTTTTTGCAGTAGCTTCAGCAATGGCTTTTTCGCCGAATTGACGTACATCGTCTTTATAACGGTCCAGTTCGGTATAGGCTTTTTCTACGGCAGCGGCGAGTTCTTTTTTCGGAATGTTGAACGGGAGTTGTTCCTGCAGTCGTTTAATCATGGACTTTTTATCATTAAGCGGCAGGAACGGTTGAAGAAATTTAATGTTTTTCTTGCGCAGAATATCCATGTTGGCACGGATATTTTCCGCATACGACGCGACGATGGGACAGTTGTAATTGTTATCTGAAGCGTGTAGTGGGTCTTTTATATTATACGGTATGCACGGATAGAAAATCGTATCGATGCCTTTTTCGATTAAGTCCATAATATGACCGTGCACGAGTTTGCCTGGATAACACAGCGAGTCGGACGGAATAGTCGACATTCCTTTGCAGTACAGTTGAGCAGAAGACTTACCGGAAAGAACGACCTCAAATCCGAGCGCAGTGAAGAAGGTGAACCAGAACGGGAAATCCTCATACATATTGAGAACGCGCGGAATGCCGATACGACCGCGCACAGCGTTTACAAGCGGTTTATAATAGTCGAACAGACGATGATATTTATACTGATAAATATTAGGAGCTTTCGTTTCCTTATCAATCTGTTTGCCGATGCCGCGTTCGCAGCGGTTGCCTGTGTAATAGCGGTTGCCGTCCGGGAATATCTGCATGGTGATTAAGCAGCTGTTGCCGCAGCCGTGACAGCGGTAGGATTTTGTTTCAATTTTGAAATCGGTTAATTCCTGTTTGGTTAAAACAGAAGATTTTTCCTGTTTGCGTTCCATACCTAAAAGAGCAATGCCGTAAGCACCCATAAGACCGGCTATATCGGGACGGATTACGTTTTTATGCAGTAAAAGTTCCATTGAACGCAGTACAGCATCGTTGTAGAATGTACCGCCCTGAACGACGATATTGTCGCCGAGCTCGGCCGTGTCTTTTACCTGCATAACTTTAAACAGAGCATTTTTTATGACGGAAAGAGCAATGCCGGCGGAAATATCGCTGACGGATGCTCCTTCTTTCTGTGCTTGTTTTACACGGGAATTCATAAATACGGTACAGCGCGTGCCGAGGTCGACAGGATTTTGCGCGGACAAACCTTTATTGGCAAAATCATTGACAGACATATTGAGCCCCTGGGCAAAATTCTGGATGAACGAGCCGCATCCGGCGGAGCAAGCTTCATTTAAGATAATTTGTCCGATATTGCCGTTTTTTACATAGAAGCATTTCATATCCTGTCCGCCGATATCGAGAACGCAGGAGACATCAGGGCAGAATTCACGTGCAGCACGCAGATGAGCAAACGTTTCCACTTCGCCGAAATCAGCATGAAGTGCCGCTTTGACTATATGTTCACCGTATCCTGTCGTACCGACGGAAGCAATATAAGTATTTTCAGGCATTACATGATAGAATTCACGCATTTTATCCAGAACGGTTTTGAGCGGAGAACCGTTGTTACTGCCGTAGGAGGAATAGAGGATTTCTTTATTTTGACCGATAGCGACAAGTTTTGTCGTTGTGGAACCGGCGTCGATACCGATATATAAAGGTCCTGTGTATTCGGATAAGGCCGCTTTCGGTACGATGTCTTTATCATGACGCTGTTTGAACTGAGCATATTCTGTTTCATCTTTAAATAATGTAAATGGAACGATATTCGTTTCATGTGAATTTTTAGCACATGTATTCAAACGGTTTAAGATTTCGTCGTAAGTTAAAATTTCAGCATTGTCACAGAGGGCTGCGCCCATTGCTACAAAATAACAGCCGTCATCTACATTAACGATATGTTCGTCATCAAGTTTCAGCGTTTCAATAAAGCGTTTTTTCAATTCGCTCAGAAAATACAGCGGTCCGCCCAAGAATGTGATTTTGCCTTCCAGCGGACGTCCCTGAGCCAGATTGCCGATAGTCTGATTTACGACAGCCTGGAAAATGGAAAGAGCAATATCCGGTTTGGAAGCACCGTCATTTAAAAGTGCCTGAACATCTGTTTTGGCAAAGACACCGCAACGGGAAGCGATTGTGTAAATCTGTTTTCCGCGGGAAGCAAGTTCATTAAGTCCCATAGCATCCGTATTCAAGAGAGAAGCCATATGGTCAATGAAAGAGCCCGTGCCGCCGGCGCAGACGCCGTTCATGCGTTGTTCCGGTGCTGAGCCGAAATACGTGATTTTAGCATCTTCACCGCCGAGCTCTACGGCAACGTCAGTCTGTGGTATCCAGTTGCGTACTGCTTTAGAGCAGGCGATTACTTCCTGAATGAACGGCATTTTTAAATTATTCGCCATGCCCATTCCGGCAGAACCGGTTATAGCACAGGAAAAGCTATGTTCCTGTAATAATTGAGATACAGCGATGATATTATCTTTCATGGAGTTGTAGATTTCTGAAAGATGACGCATATATTTTTTGTAAATAACATTATTATCCTTGTCAAGAACTACCAGTTTAATAGTAGTTGAACCGATATCTATCCCAAGTTTATATGAGATATTCAATGTATAACACCACCTATAAATTTTTTCTTGGCAAATATATTATTACAGAAAGGATTGAAACTACTATAATTATAATTGTTATTACGTATATGTATTATATCATAGAATAAAAATATGTACATAATGAACTATATTCACTTTTTTGCTCAAACAACAATTTTTTTTATTTTGTTGACTATATATATTATAGAAGGAAAATGAATTGGACGATAAAAGTGAAAAATTTTTATAAAAAAGTGTTGACAAACGGAAACAAAAATAATATAATATAGAAGCTGGCTCGTGAGGTAAGCCTCGCGGGCGTAAGTAAGAAACGGCCCGGTAGTTTAGTTGGTTAGAATGCCGCCCTGTCACGGCGGAGGTCAGGG
>USIX01000006.1 GCA_900554895.1 uncultured Megamonas sp.
CTCCTGTTATATGTATTTGATAAAAATTTTTATGTAAAAATTTTTCATTAAATATCACCTTTTACGAAAAATAATTTGTTTTAGAGTTCCGTCATCGCCATATTGAGCTGTTTACGTTTAAATGACATGGTAGGATGTACATAATAATTCAATGTTATATTTACATTACTATGTCCTAAAATTTCACTTAAAACCTTTATATCTACATTTTTTTCTACACATCTGCCGGCAAATTTGTGGCGAAGCTGATGAAAATTTATTACAGGAATGTTATTTTTCTGCAGAAATTTCTTGAAGCGGTATTGTAATGTACGCGGGTCTAAAACTTTACCGTCAATACCAAAAAGAAAATCATTCATTTCCCGTTTCTGGCAAATATGCACAATACGTTCCACTAAAATATCCGGTATCGGTATAAAACGGCGTGATGTGCTGGTTTTCGGCTCGCCTATTATCAGTTTTGTTTTTTTGCCGTTTACAGGATTGCTGATGCGCTGTACTGTTTTTTGTACCGTTAAGATATTATTATCCAAATCGACATCTTTTTTCTGCAGTGCGCAGATTTCACCAATTCTCAGCCCCATATATCCGGCAATGGCAATCGCTGTCGTTGTATCGCTTTCTTCTTTTTTTATTGCCTGACAGATGAGCTGCCAGTTTTCATCGGATAAAAACTGTTTTTTTAAGGAGTTTTTTATTATACGAATATTTTTTGTAGGATTTAAGACAAAATATTTTCTTTCCGCAAAAGTAAAAATCATTTTTAAGATTGTCATTATATTACGAACAGAAGTTACAGACAAAGGTTTTTCATCATAGTTTGATTTTTGTGTCAGTAATGTATTAATAAATGTTTTTATTGCTGCTTCATCTATTGTATAAAGTTTATTTTTACCAAAAAAAGGAATAAGATATTTTCTTAATATATAAGCATATAAAGAGTATGTTGATTCTTTTGTATAAACTCTGACAGAACTTAACCACTGATAGCTTATATTCTGAAACGTAGCTGTAGCCGCCGGTGAAATCATGCCGTTAATAGTTTGGTCCTGCAGCATTTTTAACCGCATTGAGCATTCTTCATAGGAATAAGCATAAACATATTTGTAGAGAATTTTGCCGTCAGCTTTTTTTCCTACGGCTAGTCGTCCTTCAAACCGACCGTCTTTGCGTTTGTAAATATTTAATTTCATTTTGATTTCCTCCTGTAATTTTTGTATCATTTATTAATAATTACAATTATTCTGCGTATAAACATTGTGTAAAATATTTAAGGAGAAGACTTGACAATAAAACAAATTATAGTAGAATAAAATCGTTAGGTTTCGTAAAAGGTGATACTTCGCGAAAACTATAACGCAAATTACAGGAAAAAATCCATAACTAAATAATTTTCACATAAAAAAAACCACTACCTAAAAGTAGTGGTTTTTCTGTATATTAAAACTCTATTCATTTCTGACTGTGACTAAAAATACGCCGATAAAAATCAATAAACTGCCTATCCAGAAACTAATCGTTATCTGTTCATCTAAAATAAGCCAGCCGAGAAAAGTTCCTACTATCGGCTGAAAAAAGAAAAACAGTCCGCTTGCTCCCGCTTCCATTAAAAGCAGTCCCTTATTCCAAAGCAAAAACGCAATCGATGTGGAAATCGCTCCCATATACACAACACAGCCGATTATTTCAGGCTGGAGAATTTTATCCCAGGGAAGCTCGCTTACTGCCGGCAGATTTATCGGTGTCAGACAAATAATAGCCGTAAGTACTGCGTAAAAATTTATCTGTAACGGCGAATACCGGCTAGGAATTAATTTCAGCAAAACGGACATCAGCGCCCACGTAAGAGCGGCGACCGTTGAGCAGAAAGCACCAAGCTGCTTGCTCATATCCATACTGTCTACGCCCGCAATCAGTATCACTCCGACTGTTGCCAGAACTATTGAAAGTATTTTTCGTACAGTCATTTTTTCTTTTAACAGCCATGCGGCAAATATCAGCATAAAAGCAGGCGTTGCCGATGTTATAACCGACCCCATCTGTGCCGAAGAAAACATCGTACCGTACTCTTGAGTTACAATGGAAATCGTATGACCGATAACACCTATGCTGAGAAGCAGAGCTATATCCCGACGTGCTATTTTCAGATTTTCCCGCTGATAAACAACAACTGCGGCAAGCACTACAAACGCTACTATATAACGCATCCAAACAAGAGGAATAGGCGGTATATACTGCACGGCAATTTTTACGGCAACGAACATGCCTCCCCATACACTTGCCGCCAATGTCAGAAATATACCTCCTAAAATTCTCTTAGGCATAAAAATTTCTACCTTCTTTCCCGCAATTTTTTATTTATCATAAGCCAGATATCGTCCGTTTCAAAACCTTTACGCCAAGAAGCTATACCTGCTAGATTATATTTTTGCACAAGCGCTACTTTCAGTTGCAGTGATTTTGCATCTTCCTGCCAGACATGATAGGTCTTGCCGTTTTCTCTGTAGGAAAAATAGTTCTGACCTTCATTCGGCAGCCAGATTGATTTTGCCTTTTTCGCTTTTTTCAATTCATTCGCCTGAGCCATGCTGAGTGTTGAAGCTGTAACCCTGCCGATAGAGCTTTCTTCCCACAGACGCATATACAGCGGCACACCGAGAATTATTTTTTCCGGCGGAACCTGTGTTATAAGATTTTTCACGCCGTTTTCCACCCAGTTTATCGACGCTACCGAACCGGCAGTTTTCGATAGCCGACCATGCTCATCATACGCCATCAATACCAGATAATCGACTGTTTTTCCCAAAACTTCACGGTCATAACAGCTTGACCAGTTTGCAGTATTGGAAGCTACAGTTATATCCATAGAAACGGTAATTCCCTGCTTGTGCAGCTCACTTGTAGCTTCTTTTACAAAACTCGACAGAGCCTCTTTATCATTATCGTAAATATTTTCAAAATCGAAGTTGTACCCGTCAATCGGATAACGCTGCGCATAAAAAACAAGCTGGCGAATTATATATGCTTTTGCTTTTTTATCATTAAGCCATTTATGCGTAAGCTCCGGATTAAAATCATTCGTTATAAGTGCCCATATTTTATAATTTTTCTTTTTTAAATCACGTGCATACAAAAAATCGCCGTTATCCTTTATATGTCCATTGGCATTATCAATCACAAACCACGAAGGCGATACAATATTAACCCCCGGCAGTTTCTTTATTTGCGACAGGTCATTTGTCGCATCCACCACCGGCTGCCAGACAAGATTTATTTTACTACTTTCTTCCGCATTTTTACCTGCACAAAAACCTACGGAAAAATTCATTAAACATATTAATGTACAAATAAAAAATAAAATTCTTTTCAAAAACATAGTCAAAATCCTTCATTATATTATTATGTAATTTATAAAAATCTCAAGTAAAAAATAAAAAAATACTGTTCGGCGCAATATAAAAAAGAATTATTTATTAATTTATTCTCATATTGCGCCGGACAATTTTTCTTTGAAGCCAAAGAAAAGTTGCCGAAAAAGAAATCTTTTAGTTCATAGCCCACGCAAGATTTTCACTTTAAATGTGGATGATAGTTTAGGCATGATTGCAAATAAATTTTTTCATCTCATTTTTATTTCTCACCAAAATCCAGACATTTCAAGTCAAAAAAACTAATCATTGTAAATTCTTTTCTTTAATTTTAATCCCGTACAGGTTGTAGCAAGTCCCCCTTGAGCTGTTTCGCGTATTGCCTCAGGCAGCATACGGCCGATACGATACATAGCATCTATTACTTCGTCCACCGGAATTACCGAATTTATGCCGGCAAGCGACATATCCGCTGCCAGTACGGCTACTGTCGCCGCAAAACCATTGCGCTTAACGCACGGTACTTCTACCAGTCCCGCCACCGGGTCGCAGGCAAGCCCCAGCAGATTTTTTATGGCAAGTGCTACGGCATTGCCGATTTGCTGCGGTGTCCCGCCTGCCAAATCCGCAAGAGCTCCCGCCGCCATACCTGCCGCCGAACCGCATTCCGCCTGACAGCCTCCCTGCGCACCGGCAATCATGGCATTATTTTCAATTACCATACCGATGCCCGTTGCCGTAAACAAAGCCTGACAAATTCTCTCGTCACTATGTTTATAATGTTTCTGTGCTGCCAGCAACACTCCCGGCACGATACCGCAGGAACCTGCCGTCGGACAGGCGGCAATTTTGCCCATTACCGCATTTGTTTCTGCCACTGCTACGGCATAAGCAGCTGCATCTCTGACAAAATCGCCGCAATAACCGTATTCATACCCGAATAATTTTTTAGCATCACCGCCAACCATACCGCTGACCGATTTTTGCGTATTGGCAACGCCCTTATCGGCAGACTCTTTCATTACCTGCCATATTTCACTCATATTCTGTTTTACCGATATATCGGATTTCAGACTGTGTTCAGCCTCATACTCGACAATAATGTCAGCAATAGATTTTCGGCTGCTCTCTGACAATTTCATCAAATCTTCCATACAAGAAAAATTCATCATCGTTTCCACTCCACCTAAATTGCATCAATACGCAAAACTTTTTCCACACCGGAAAGCCCGCTGCATACGCCAATAGCTTCATCAGGCACAGGATTATCAACCTCAATATTCATCAGTGCCTGTGCACCGCGTTCCTTGCGCGAAACCTTCATATAGGCGATATTAATATTATAAAGCGCCAATGCCGCCGTCACCCCGTTTATAACGCCCGGCCGGTCTCTGTGCACCACGATAAGCGACGGATATTTACCACTCAAGTTGACTTCAAAATCATTTATATACGAAACAACTATATTGCCGCCGCCAATGGAAGCTCCCTGCAAACTTATTTTACGTCCTGATACACCTGTAAGACTTATAATCGCCGTATTCGGATGAGCATCCTCCAGACTTACTTTCTCAAAAGTATACTCTATATTATTTTCCGTTGCAATCTGCAAAGCATCACGTATTCTCTCGTCATCCGGTTTAAAACCCATAATTCCGGCAATTAAAGCTCTATCCGTACCATGTCCCTTATACGTCTGCGCAAATGAACCATGCAGCTTAATGTCAGCAGATTTCACCCCTTCCGCCAAAATCGCTCTTGCCATAAGACCAAGCCGCACTGCTCCTGCCGTATGCGAACTCGAAGGACCTATCATAATCGGTCCGATAATATCAAATGCACTTCGCATAGATAAAAATCCTTTCTGCTTTCAAATCAAACATTAAAATTTAAAATCTTTATTTTCATCACCGAGCGGTTTATCCTTATTCGGGTCTTTTTTAAATATATCAACCATTGACTTTGCTTCTTCAATCGTATTTTTAAAGATATCCTTGTATTTATCGGCAAAATCGTTTAAATCCGGCATACCGTCCTTTATCCAGGCATTTGCCGCTTTGCCGACTGCATACGTTACTCCCATGCCGATTGGTATCTGAAGCGGTGGAAACGGCAATAGAGTCGCCAGACTCTGACCGACAAAAGTCCCTCCGAGTGCACTGATAAAAGCACAACTTGCCGTTTCGTCAAAATCTTTTCCATACAGATTGGCGATGCGTTTAATCAAATATACTTCATTTGCGGCAAGCGCAATCTGTCCAAGTACCGGAGCTACTACAATCACTCCGGCACGCCCTGCCGCCCAGCGGCATAATGATTCGACCTCATTATCAATTTCTTCTTCATTCATAATCCATTTTTCTTCCGACATAAAAATCCCTCCTGTCAAAAAAATTCACTACTAATATATTAGCTTCATTCAACAAAATTTCCTCTAAAAATTTCACATTAAATAATAAAAGACCTTAGAAGTATGTCTAAGGTCTTTTATTATTTAACTGCCATTCAGTTCTATTAAACATAAATTAAGAAATAATTTTCTTTAACTGTATTTCTTTGACAAAAAAAAATCCTCCGGCAATAATATATTACACTTGCAACGGCAGTACATAGCAAAAAATCGTTATAAAATGAGCCGCACTGCCCAAAATTACGAATACATGCCAGATTACATGGTTATATGGTATCTTGCGTATTAAATAGAAAACAGCTCCTATACTGTAGAGCACACCGCCGGCTACAAGCCACCAGATTGCTTCCATTGAAAGCGTATCCAGCAACGGCTTTACAATCGTCACAGCAAGCCAACCCATAACGAGATAACAAACAGTACCTATTATACGAAAACGGTTATAGAAAAATATCTGAAAAACAACACCGGCAATAGCCAGTCCCCAAACCACACCGAATACTGCCCAGCCTAAGGTGCCATAAAGCGCAATCAATGCAAACGGTGTATAATTGCCCGCAATTAAAAGATAAATTGCCGAATGGTCTATACATTTGAATACCGACTGCACTTTCTGACTGCAAAAACTGAAACTGTGATACAAAGTAGACGCAAGATACAGCAAAATCATCGATGCTCCATAAACAATTATACTCGTCAAATGCAAAGCACCTTTATCATAACCGTAATACAACATAGCCACAAGACCTGCTATGGCTAAAACCGTTCCTATGCCGTGAGTGACCGCATTAAGTATTTCTTCTATCTTCTTCGTAGACTTACAAACATAACTGCTACTCATTAAAGTCAACCCTTTCTAAAATAACTAAAATTGTTTACTATACCATTATACCACAATAATCATTTATTAATAATCATTATTTTTATATTAACCTAATAGGTTTTTTACAAAAAAAAGAAGGAATACATAGCTTCTGCTTATATTCCTTCTTTATCCAAATCGCTTATTTCAATTCACTTTTTGCTATATAGATAACCCATTCAGCAATATTCGTCGTATGGTCGGCAATACGTTCTATATATTTAGCAATTAACAGATAATCCATATACTGTTCCGCTTCTTCCGGATTTTGTTTGATAAGTTCCACTAAATCCTTACGGAAGCGGGAAAAATATTTATCTACAACTTCGTCAGTATCAATAACTTTTTTGGCCAATTCCGCGTCATTTTCACTAAAGCATACTCCGCTGTCATGAAGCATACTGCGTGTAACATCTATCATCGAATTGAAATAATCCGGAATTTCAACCGGCTCAAATTCTGACAGATATGCCGTATATTTGGAAATATCACTGCAATGGTCGGCAATTCTTTCAATATCTATAACAAGCTCCATTATAGAGGCAATTTTACGCCAATCCGTTGCCACCGGTGCCTGGGTAAGCACGAGTGTCAAACATTTCTGCATGATATTATGCTCACGTTCATTGAATTTTTTATCTGCTTTTCGAATTGCTTTTGCTAAAACTGCATTTTTATCATCCAAATTCTGAATGACTTTATCAAAAGTTTCTTCGAGCTGCGCACCGACAACTCTTACATCATTGACAAGATTGCCCAATTCGTTTGTAAAATTAACTCTTACTGCCATTTAAATATTACCTCCACTGCATCAGCCGAAACGACCTGTAATGTATTCTTCTGTTTTTGGATTTTTCGGATTGGCAAACAATTCCTTAGTATCGCCGAATTCAATCAAATCACCGAGCAGAAAGAACGCTGTTTTATCGGAAATACGGCTTGCCTGCTGCATATTATGCGTTACGATTACAATCGTATAGTCTTTTTTCAGTTCCAATGCCAAATCTTCTATTTTTCCTGTAGAAATCGGGTCAAGCGCAGATGTCGGTTCATCCATCAAAATTACATCCGGCTGCACAGCAAGAGTTCTAGCGATACACAAGCGCTGCTGCTGTCCACCGGAAAGTCCCAGAGCCGATTTATTCAGACGGTCTTTCAATTCATCCCAGATAGCCGCCTGACGCAGACTGCGTTCTACAATTTCATCAAGTTTACTTTTTTTGCTGATACCATGAATTCTCGGACCGTAAGCAACATTATCATAAATGCTTTTCGGAAACGGGTTCGGCTGCTGGAAAACCATACCGACACGGCGACGCAGCGTAATCGGGTCAAGTTCATTATAGATATCCTCACCGTCAAGCTTGATTGTTCCTTCTACTTTGCAGCCCTCTACGAGGTCATTCATGCGGTTTAAGGTTTTCAAAAAAGTGGATTTACCGCAGCCGGACGGACCAATTAACGCCGTAATCTCATTCTTTTTAATCTGCATAGTTATATCTTTTAAGGCTTTGAAATTGCCATAATATAAATCCAAGCCTTCTACATCAAATTTAAAATCAGTCATCTAATTATTTTCCTCCTGCTTTTTTATCCAGATAACTACTCAAATAACGAGCACCTAAACTAAAAGCAAATACCATAACCATCAAAATAGCTGAAGATAAATTAGCAATATCTGCCGCATTAGGAGCCAGTGCTTCTGTACGTGATGCCCAAATATTAAGTGCTAAAGTTTCACCCGGTCTGAACGGATTTAACGGACATGTCGGCGAAAAAATATTCCAGTTCGTCCAAACGATATCCGTGCTCATGCCGGCTGTATACAAAAGTGCCGCTGCTTCACCGAAACCACGTCCGGCAGCCAAGATAACACCTGTCATAATACGCGGCATACATGCCGGAAGCATTACATGGCGGATTGTCTGCCAAAGTGTAGCCCCCATGCCGAGACTGCCGCTTTTATATCCCGGCGGCAAAGATTTAAGCGCATCTTCTGTTACCGTCGTGATGAGCGGCAAGCTCAAAATGGAAACGGCAAGCGCGCCGGCGAACAAATTCCACTGCGAATGAGTCATAACGATAAATACGAGATAACCGAACAGACCTACTACAATGGAAGGAAGAGAAGATAATGTTTCAATACACATACGGATTGATTTAGTAATTTTGCCCGGTTTAGCATATTCAGCCATATACGTGCCGGCTGCCACACCGAGCGGCACACTGATTAACAGTGCTAAAAATACAAGATAAATCGTATTGAAAAACAGATTGCCGATACCGTTACGCGAAAATGAGAACATATCTGGCGTAAAATTACCAAAACCTGTTATTAAAACATATAAAGTAAACGCCAATAATAATAGGAGGAAGAAACCAGCAACCACATAAAATACGCCGGTCATAAATTTATCCATCATTTTGGCTCTTTGTACCGTTGTCATTATTTTTTGCCTCCCTGAGCTTCAGCCGATTTAGCTGAAATATAATGGATAACGAAAATGAACGCCAAGGAAATAATAAACAGCAATAGTGCCATAGACCAAAGTGCCAGGTTGTATTCGCTGCCTTCCATCGCACCGCCCATATCTGATGCAATCGCTGCCGTAAGGTTACTTGTCGGTGATAATATTGATTCCGGGAAGGCTTTCATTTTACCGATAACCATCGCTACAGCAAGTGCTTCACCGAATGCACGGGCAAGACCGAGTACAATCGCCGTCATGATGCCGGAGATTGCCGCCGGAATAACAACTTTACTGATTGTCTGCCAGCGGGTTGCACCCAGACCGTACGATGCCTGACGAGAAGAATTGGAAATACTTCTGATAGCATCAGCTGACAGGCTTGTAATCGTCGGATAAATCATCACGGCAAGTACAATACCTGCTGCCAGTACAGAGAAACCGAACTGCAAATCGAATAAATCCTTGATGAACGGAACTAAAATCGTAAGACCGATCCAGCCGTATACAACTGACGGTATACCTACGAAAATTTCAACAGCCGGCTGCAAAATCTTTCTGCCCAGACCCGGCGAGATTTCTACCATGAAAATAGCACTTGCCAGTGAAAACGGCGTAGCGATAACAAGTGCCAATGCGCACGTTACGATTGAACCGAAAATAAATACAGCCGCTCCTACACTGCCGCCGCCGACAGCATTATCAGCCGGTTTCCATTCAGATGAAAACAAAAATTCTGTAAGACTATGGTCGTAAATCGTAAACGTTCCTAATCCTTTATAGCACAAGAAAGCACCGATAGCGATCGTTATAATAATCATCAGCAGACCGCATGCCGTTATAATACCGCGCCAGATATTATTTTGGCGGTATGCTGCTGTATTTGTCGCTTCCATTAAAACACCCTTTCGTCAAATTCACGAATAAAAAAAAGGCGAAAATAAAATCCGCCTTTTTTCATTTGTTAAAGATTATCTTTGAACCTGCATTTTGCTTGTTACAGCATAACCCTGAGCTTCAATAGCTTTACCGTATTCATCGGACATGATGAAATCAAGATATGCTTTTACAGCACCAGTCGGTTCACCTTTTGTATACATATGTTCATAATCCCAGATTGGATAAGTACCGTTGTAAGTATTTTCCAAAGTAGGTTCAACGCCGTCAACGGCAACTGTTGCAACATCTTTGTTATTTACAAGATAAGATAATGCTACATAACCAATAGCGCCTTTATTATCTTTAATGCTCTGCAAGAGTGTACCGGAGTCATCAGTTTCCAGAGATTTATTAGAAGCTTCTTCTGCACCGTTTAAAGCAAATTCTTTAAATAATGCACGTGTACCAGATGTAGACGGACGAGTTACGAGTACGATTGGTTCATCCGGACCGCCGACTTCTTTCCAGTTTGTTACTTTAGCAGTAAAGATATCTGTAAGCTGCTGTTTTGTCAGGGATTTTACCTGAGCTGCAATATCTTTATTAATTACAGGAGCCATCGTTACGACGCACACCTTATGGTCAACCAGACCATCCGCTACAGCTTTATCGAGTTTAGTATCGGCAGCTACGTCAGAGTTACCGATATCAACAGAGCCGTCAGCAACCTGTTTAAGACCAGTACCAGAACCGCCACCATTTAACGTAATGGAAACTTCCGGATGAAGTTCTTTGAATTTATCAGCCGCATCTTTAGCCAGCGGTAAAAGTGCCGAAGAACCGGAACCTGTTACGCTGCCACTGATGGAAGAGCTGTCACCGCCGGAAGAATTATTGCTTGCGCTGTCGCTTCCGCAACCGAGAATACTTAAAGACATCATTGCTACGACGCCAAGAGACGCCAACTTTTTCCAATTCATTTTAAATCCTCCCCAGATTTAAGTGTTCTTGTTTAATTTCTGTGTTTAAGTATACAAAAGCAATGTAAAGTTACAATGACGGTTATGTAAAATCTAAAATAAAAATTCTCATGAAGATTTATTTTTCGCTCTATATGTAAAATAGCTGTAAAAATTGTCAATTCATCTCGGCAAATTCTGTATTCTCAAAATTCTTTTCCAACAGTATAGTATTTGCTTGACAATTGACTTTTTGACTAATATACTAAACTTATAGTGTATTTTTTTGTTTTTATATAAAGGAGTAGTAATTTATGCGCTGCCCAAAATGTAATCATGAACTGGACACCAACGGTAACTGCCCGTATTGCCAGAGTATGCAAAACGTACGGACAATGTCCAGCAGTGAGGCTGATAATTACAGCGGTGTAACCATCGAAGACGAAAATAATTTCCGCAAGGAAAATCCTTATCAATATAGACAAAACCAGACAAATTACCGCCAATCATACAGACCGGGCGGAATGAAAGTACGTTATATCCGTCTTGGTAGCAGTTCCGGCTCCGGCTGGCTGACGAAAGCACTCATTGCTGTCGGCGGTATTGCCGTACTGGGTTTTTTCTTTTTCGTGGCACTGCCCGTAATTTTAACAGTCCTCGGAGCAGGCATCGTAGCCTGGCTTATTTTCCGTTTCTTTAAACGCTACTAAATTGACATTCCCCATGTCTAAAGACAGGGGATTCCTAAGAAGCTCAACCAAAATATCAGATAATTTAATGAAGGTGATAATATGGCTAAAGATAGTTCATTCGATATTGTATCTCAAGTAAATATGCAGGAAATGAGTAATGCTGTTAATCAGACAGAAAAAGAAATTTCCCAGCGTTATGACTTCCGCGGGAGCACGGCAAGCATTGAACTTGAGGAAAAATCAATTAAAATTGCAGCAGAAGACGATTATAAATTAAATGCAATTCTTGATATACTGCGTGCTCGCATGGCAAAAAGAGGAATTCCTCTGCGCTGCCTGAACCCTGGCAAAGTGGAAGCTGCGGCCAAGGGCACTGTCCGTCAAAATATCGAAATTGTTCAGGGCATTTCCAAAGAAAAAGCCAAAGCGATAACCGCCGCTATCAAAGCGACAAAACTGAAAGTCAACACGCAAATGCAGGGCGACCAGGTACGTGTTTCCGGTGCAAAAAAAGACGATTTACAGGCTGTAATCCAGACGCTCAAAGCCGGCGATTTCGGCATTGACCTGCAATTCATCAATATGAGATGATAAATATTTTGCCAAACAGATAATTTTGTAATATAAATATAAAGAAGAGACAAACTGATGTTAGCCCGTCAGTCTTTTCTTAAGTTTTTGGGAATAAAGAAGAAGTCAGACGTTATGTCATGACTTCTTTTTTTATTATATCTTTTCAAAAATATATTCCAGTTCAACTTCAAAATTATCCATATTAGGAACTCACCTGCATAGCAAGTGGTTTATTTTTATTGTGAATACAAGAAAACACCCCGAAAGATTGAAACTTTCAGGGTGTTTTTTTATTTCCATTAAAACCATTCTTTTAATTTTGTTTGCAGTTCATTTATATCCATCATATTGTCTAAAACTATTTTGCGCGGTAGATGCCCTACAAAAGCAGCCAAATCTTTACCTACAATAAATAAATCAGCAGACGTTTCGGATGCATCCGATAAAGAAGAATGGGAAACTTCAATACCTGTTTTACCGAGATTTTTTAAAACTTTTTCCACGTTCATATGCACAAGCATGGAAGAACCGAGACCTGAACCGCAGCAACACATAATTTTTTTAATTTCCATAATAAATTACCTCTTTCTATCTATAAAATAAAATTAAAATATATTAAGCATTTTCTTTAACTTTTTTCGGAGCGATAAAATTATACGCAATCGGAATTATAAACAAGACAATGCACAAAATAAGCAGTGCTCCGTGCTGTACATATTGAGCAATATTACCCATTATGATACCGAGAAGGGAAAAATCCGTATCAGAGAAAGTACAGTTGGCAACGTTAAGCGCCCCCATGACCGGCATACAGATTGCCGGCAGGAACGTAATCAGAAGTCCGTGCAAAAATGCCCCTACAATACAGCCTTTAAGTCCACCTTCAGCGTTGGCAAAGACTCCCGCCGTCGCTCCGCAGAAGAAATGCGGCACAACCCCCGGCAAAATCAAAGCTATAGGAACTAAACTCATATCAATAATACCTAAAAGAATAAGACCGATAATACCGCCGATAAATGAAACAAGAAAACCGATTAAAACAGCATTTGGAGCATACGGATAAACGATAGGACAGTCAAGCGCAGGTCTGGCATTCGGTACAAGTTTTTCAGCAATACCGCGGAATGCCGGAACGATTTCTCCGATAATCAGACGGACACCGCTCAGAATTATATAGATGGCACCGGCAAAACTAAGACCGCTTGTAAGCGACCATACAAGCCAATGTGTCTGGGTTTCCGCACCTACGTTCAAAAATCCCTTTAAATTAGGATAGGATGCCAAAACAGTATTCGGATCTGCTTCCAAAATTCCTTTGCTTACAGCAATGCCTGTAACGATTATAAAAAACGCAACCATAGTAAGACCGATGGAAACCGTAGTATCTCTGAGAAAAGAAATTCTTTGCGGGAAGTTTATATCTTCCGTGGATTTTTCGCTTTTAAAAATCTTGCCGATTTGAGCGGCAAACCAATAACCGAAACTGCCGAAATGGCCCAATGCCAGCGCATCCGTTTTTACGATTTTCTTCATTGTGGACTGAGTAATCGCCGGAGCCAATACCATCATCAAACCTAAAATAAGACCGCCGGCAAGCCAGAGCGAAAATCCGTTCAATCCGCCTACGTGCATAATTACCGCAAGCATACACGCCATATAAAGTGTTACATGACCTGTTAAAAAGATGAAATTCAAACGGGAAAAACGGGCCATGACAATATTGGCAATCATGCCGATACACATAATATACGTCGTATCCGCCGCAAACTGCTTAAGCCCAAGCGATACAACGGCTTCATTATTCGGGACAACACCCTGCATATTAAACGCATAATTAAACATATCACCGAAAGCATATAGTGAACCAGACTGTAAAAAACCTGCTCCCGCTGTCAATACAAGAAAACCTACAATCGTTTTAGTCGTTCCTTTAACAATTTCTTCAAATGGTTTTTTCTGCAAAATCAAACCGATAAAAGCAATCAAACCTACCAGTATAGCCGGCGTTGATAAAACATTAATAATAAATTCAAGCACTTTTTATTCCTCCCCTTATTTTTTATATTTTATTTATCTACCGAGTTTATAAATATGTTGTATACATCTTCTGAATTCGTTGCATTGAGGATTTTCTGTACACGTATATCATCGGCAAATATATTGGAAATAGCCTGCATTGCCTGCACGTGCGACTGCGGATCTTTTGCCGCCAATGCTATCAAAATACGTACATTAACTCCATCAGGTTTAAATTTTACCGGATTTTTCAAAACGGTAACCGCTAGTTGCTGTTTTATCACGCCCTGTTCGCTTCTGGCATGAATTAAAGCCAGATTTTCACATAATACATAATAAGGACCGTATTTTTTCGTATTCTCAATAATTCCATCAATATAACGCTGTTCACAATACCCTTGCTCAACCAGTGGATTTACTGCTACATAAATAGCATTTACCCAATCTTTTACACCGTCTACGATTTTTACATTTTTCATTTTCAACATATCTGCCATTTTTATTTCCTTTCTTTATTTTAATTTATTGATTATTTATTTTTGATTTGCTTTTCGCTTACAAATTAATAATAGCAGTGTAATCATTGTCTTGGAAGTCCAATTATTTTCACCAATTCATACAGTGCCTGTACTTTTTTTATTCAATTTGCACAAAAGTCATTCCGCATTACCGGACAGAATTTCTTCAATCATTTCTATCACGGATAAATTATCTTTGCATGCTATAAGTTTATTCGTATTGGTATTATCCGAGAAAATTGTCATGATATCATTTAATATACGCAAATGGCTTTCCTGATTTTCCGCTGCCAGAAAAATTATTATTTCAGCTTCCCGCTGCGGTGCAAAAACAACGGGTTTATGAAAAATGCCCATACTGATACCGAGTTTTATTGCACCATCTTCTATTTTGGCATGAGCAAGCACCACATTATCCGTAATGAACATATACGGGCCCAACTGCTTATTTTTCTGAATGACGGCATCGACATATCGCGGTTCAATGCAATTATCTTCTATCAGTTTGTTTCCCGTAAGCTGAACGGATTTTTCCCACTCAATTTCCTCGTTAATTATCATTACATGGTTTTCATCCAGATAATGCAACAGTCCGTAACCGTAATTTTGTTTCGGAGCAATAACCTTTGTATTTAATGCAGAAAAATACTTTGTTAAATCTTCTTTAAATAAATTTAAATTCTCATTTGACATATACACTCTGGCCATATTTAAAATCGCCTGTAAATCAAGTGAATAATGTTCTTCATTTTTCATACATTTACGTAAAATCAATACTCTGTCATTATCAGTCAAAATAGGATGTACGATAATAAAATTACGTGCATTTTCTACGGCAACAGTTGAAATTATTACATCATAACTATTTTGAGGCTCATACTGGGAAAGTGCTATTACATCTATTTTCCGTGCCTGCGGCACCAGTGTTCTGACTTCCCGGCGAAGCATATTGCCCGTACTGATACCATTAGGGCATATAATCAAAATATTAAGCTGTTTTCTATTAACATGATTATCTTCTATATATCCGCCAAAATGAAGTGTAAGATATGCCACTTCACCGTCCGGTATCGGCACACCGATTTGCTGTTCCAAATATTCGCAAGCCTTTTTCGTTATTTCAAACAACTCCGGATACTGCATTTTTATATCATTCAACATAGGATTTCCCAACTGTATACCGTAACGGTAACGATATAATGAAGTCTTCAAATGAGCAAACAGCGCCTGTTCTATCTCATCTGTATCATTGAATTCAATACAGGCAATACGTGAAAACTCTGCAACAAGAGCCTTAGCCAAAGTATATGCTTCCTTATCGCTGCTTTTCATTAAATTAATCGGTATTGTTTGAAGCCTGCTACCCAATAAATGCAGAGAAAGATAATATTGTTCGCCTTCATTGAAATCCATAAAATATTTGCAGACAAGTTCATATTCTTTTGTACGGCTTATTTCCATTTTATCTCTAATGGAAAAAACCAATTCTTCCTGTCTGCTACTTATAGATGAAAAAAACACCGCAATTGAAAATAAAATTCCGCTCACATAATCAGCTTCCAGTTCTTTTTCTATTTGATGAAGCCGTGTATATATTTCCTTCACCTTTTTTGTATTGTCAAGCGGTATAATCTGCTTCTTATACAATTCCGCCATCGAAGAAAACATCAGGAAAAATATGGAACGTTTTCTTATTACATCGCCCTGTACTTTGTAACCGTTTTTATGCTCATATACAAGATTTAATTTTGACTCCTGTAATTTCGTCGTTACAACTTTTAAATCACTGATAATAGTGTTGCGACTTACCTGACAAATATTCATTAAATTTTCAATAAACACCGGTTCGCTTCTTTTTAAAATCGTGCAGATTATGATTTTTACCCGTTCCATCGGTGAAAAAAGATATATGCTGTTTTCCGATACATTTTCCAAAAGCGCACTAATATCATCACTGCGTTCTTTCGTTAAAAAAATCCCTTTTTTTCGTTCAATAATAACAGGATTTATATTATGCGCTTCCAGCCAATCATTTATCTTACATATATCATAATATACACTACGCCTTGAAATATTCTTTTCTCCAGCAAGTTCCTGTACTGTTATATAACCGCTCGCATAGAGCAAATGGCGCAAAATCTCCTGACATCTCGAGTCCAAACTGTACAACATATAAACACTTCCTACATTATATTTATCTATTATCAGTATAAAAACAATTCCGCTTAATATGAAGTCCAATTATTGTTTTATAAAATCTCGTTTCGTACAATAAACAGTTTCATAAAAATTTTTGCAAAAAAAGAACCTCTAAGGCCTTATTCAGACCTTAAAGGTTTCTCATTTTTCTTCTTTCGCTCTAAAAATTGTCAATCCGTTTACATCTTTTCAAAAATATATTCCAGTTCAACTTCAAAATTATCGCAGACGGATAATTTAATCGTATCGAATACTTCTATTTTATCTTTATCGTTATCCGGCAACTGCTCATTTTCCTTTTTTTCTTCATCTGTAAGATAAAAATATATATTGTCCAAAACAAGCCAACCGTTTTGATTGTAATACACCTCAACAGATTTATTCCAAGTATCTACAATCCAATATTCTTTTACACCGGCTTTAGCATATACATCTTTTTTTCTGCCCCTGTCGTTTCTGGCAGTCGTTATGGATAAAACTTCAACTACTAAATCCGGCGCACCGTGAATACCGTCCTCCTTTATAATGTCCGGATTACATACAATCATAACATCCGGCACAAAACGGTTTTTTTCATCTAAAAACACATCAACGCCATCACAAAAAGCCGTGCATTTTTTCCCCCGCAAATGCTGTTTAAACTCACTGACAATATTGGTGCAGGCAAGCGCATGAGTAACTCTCGGTCGAGGCGACATCAAATAAATTCTGCCGTCAATCAGTTCCGTTTTCTCTTTCAAGGAACTATCATCCATATAAGCCAAATTATCCATAATACAAACTCCCTTCCCAATATACTTGTTAATTTTCTAAGCAGTACAATACTTTATATTTAATGAGATTAAGTGGCAACATCGAACGAATATAAAGTATTGTACTGTTTTTACCGACACAACCGATAATTTCTTTTCATAATATATTAATTATAACATACCTTTTATTTTACTTCTTTAGCCGTTAAAAATATCATTATTTCCGAGTCGGTTTTCGATTTTTGGATATGCTTGAACAGATTGCCCAGTATCGGTATATCGCCAAGAAACGGAACTTTGCTCATCTGCTTAGCTTCATCCTTGCCGATTAAACCGCCGATAACCATCGTTTCTCCATCTCTTAAACGCACAATTGTATCAGCAGAACGTTTTTGAAAACGATATGCTTTCATATCCTCTACATACAATGGCGAACTGACTTCCGTATGTACTTTAACCGTTATTATGCCATCCTCATTTACGCGCGGCGTACATTTCAAAATTATACCGGCTTCACGGTATTCAATAGAAGTTGTCGTTGTCGCATTCGTTGTCGCCACTGTCGGCACAGGCACTTCGCTGCCGATATTTATTACGGCTTCATTACCCTGCACCGTCATGATATTCGGCCGTGCCAAAATATTCGCTTTTCCTTCACTGATTAAAGCACTGAGTTTTGCCTCATAATAAAGCTCATATGGATATCCTTCCGGCCCTTTACCGAAGCGGATTACCCCAGGCACTAAATCCGAACCGTTCCAACTACGCCGGACTTCATCAACCGGCAGATAATCCGTCGTCTGACTGTAGCTGCCGTCGCTGTTTTGCGTTGTATGCGTTATCGTATCATATGTTATGTCGTGTGACGGCGACTGCGGAAATTTCGACCATTCCCACGTAATCCCCAAATCCTTTGCTGCATCATTTTGCACTGCCGTCACTTTTGCCTCCAATGATACCTGCCGCGGCGGTACATCATTTTCCTTTATAAATTTTTTTATTTTATCATACTCTTCATTCGTTGCATAGAAAGTAATCGTATTTTCATTCTTATCAACTATTACTTTCGAAACCAAACCGTCTGTCTTTTTTTCACCTTTTTTATCGCCATTTGACAAAATGCCTTTTTCCAACAGTAAATTAACCATCTGCGCCGCTTTATCCAGTTCCAGATAATTTATCCTTATATTTTGCAGCGTTTTTTGACGATTATCACGGCTTATATAAATAATACCACTTCGCACATCACATATATAATTATTGCTCTGCGCAATTATCCGTATCATTTCCTGCGGTGACAAATCCGCAAGTTTTACGGATACATTGCCTTTCACCGTATCATCAAGTACCAAATTCAAATTGCCGCCGGAGGCAATCGCCGTCAGCACCTGTCTGATATCAGCACCTGCTACATCTATGGAATTTGCCTGAACTGTATTCATGCTCAATATGATACATACTGCCATTATATAAATAAATTTCACTTTTATCCCTGTTTCTTTACATTAAAAATTATTAAACGGACAATTTATAAACGTTCCTTTTACTGTCTGTAAAATTACATTGTTTTTAGTTATTGATGTCACTGTAACACCGTTTATTTCCGTACCTTCCTGCACGCGCACTTCCTGCCCGTTTACATTAATCAGTGCCGATTTCTGCTGATTTATATCGAAAACAGCTTCCACTTTATACATTTTCCGTTGTTTTATTGTATTTGCTTTTTCATCTTCATCTGTATGTCCTTTCTGCACAGTATTTTGCTTCAGCGGTATTTTTTCTTTGCTTGGAACAGTTTTATTTTCCGTAGAACTTTCAGCCGTTTTTCGTATCGGTTCACTTAACTGTTCGTCTTTTTGTTCATGCGCAAAACTGAACGGATTTTTCAATTCCGTAAAATCATTATTCACCGTATATATAACTTTTCCCGCCTTTGACGTATCCGCTGTAGTTATCTGTGCCTCGTCAAGAACTTTCACTTCATTTGCATCTTCTGTAAATAATATATAAATGACTATCAATGAAAACACCGACAGTATAAGATAAGCTGCTAACCGTTTCTGTTTAAATCCGGTATATTTCTTTTTTAGTTTTTCCATGTACTTAACTATAATAAAAACCTCCATAAACGGAAAAAAGAGGATACTTTTCGTATCCTCTTTCTCTATATACAGTCAAATATTACTGTTTACTAGCTTTAAGTTCCTGTAATTTAGGTCCCATAATACGTTTGTATGCTTCAACACCCGGCTGGTCAAAAGCATCTACATCGGCAAATTCGCCTTCATATGCAACGGACATAGCAAGCATGTACAGAAGCTGACCTAAATAGTAAGCATTCATCTTCGGCAGACTGAACAACGCATTGAAGCGTTTGTTGGAAGCAAGCGCATCAGCATTGGACTGACGTGCAACTTCAAGTGCATCACCCATTGTTACACCAGAGATATCAGCAAGTTTTTTCGCATCCGGGAATACGTTAGGAATTACTAAATCGTTATCCCAGTTTTCAATGCGAATGAACTGAACGACTTTATCAAGACGGCCTTCCTGATGCTGCTGCGTCTGAGAGTGCATGTCACGCGTACCGAGAGCTACAACAGGAGTACGTCCGTAGCAAACTTCATTGCCTTCTTTATCGAACTGTTTTCCTAAGGATTCAGCCAAAAGCTGGATATACCACATGGACAGAGATTCATAATAATCACCGTATGGCATCATAACTTCAATACTGCGTCCGTATTTTTCGGAAGCAATGTATTTAAGTGCCGCATTGAGCATTGCCGGATTTTCCCAGACATTTTCATTTTTGCAGGCTTCATCCATGTCTCTTGCACCATGCAGGAATTCATCAATATCGAAACCGATGCAGGCTGCCGTGGAAAGGCCAACGTCAGTAAATACTGTAAAGCGTCCGCCTACGCCGTCCGGTACGGAAAACTGCGGCCAGTCATGGTCCATAGCCATTTTTTTCAATAATGTAGGTTTTTCCGTGTTAGGGTCAGTTACAGCAACAACTTCAACTTCGATATCAGGATTTTTCTTCAAAGCATCATAGATAACCATGAAGTTGGACATAGTATCGAGAGTTCCGCCGGATTTGGAAATTACGATAAGCATTACTTTATAGCTACGTTTATAATGGGATTTTGTAATTTCCGCACTGGAATTGATATGGTCAATCAAATCTTTTGTACGGCGCGGGTCGATATTATTACCGCTGAAATAGAATTTCGGATAACCGTTTCTTTCTTCTGCGGATTTGCTGTTCCAGAATTCACCGCACTGAACATCGAATAAAACTTTATTACCGAGATAAGAACCACCGATACCTAAAGAAACAACAACATCAATGCGGTCTTTTACGGACTGACGTAAATCTTGCAGACGTTTCATGGATTCAGGAGAATTTAAAGGTCCTTCCTGAATGTATGGGCATTGGCTGAACCATACCTTTTCCGGCTGTCCGTCCTTGGATAAATGGCCTTTAATATAACCTGTTTCGCGCATTACATTCATTGCTTTATGCGCTTCTTTCAGTTTATCACTGAAAGCTTCAATATCAGCTTTCGTAACTTTGCCTTCACCAAATAAATTATCATAATCAAAAGTAAAGCCGGATTTTAATTTAAGGCTCATCTTTTCATTTCCTCCTTAATATTCGTCAATGAAACTGTCCAAAACCCAAAAATCGTTTCGGACAGTTTCACTATAATACAACTGATGTTGTGAACATATTATAATTGATTATAATTAACCGCGGATAACTGCCAAAAGTTCTTCCGTTTTTTCTTTAAGCAGTGCTTTATCGCCACGAGTTTCTACATTGAGACGGATAACCGGTTCCGTATTGGAAATACGCAGATTAAATCTCCAGTCGTCGTAATCAACGCTCAAACCGTCAACTTTAGTAACAGTGCCTGTTGCACCGTATTTTTCTTCAATTGCAGCCATAACGCCTTTCGGGTCGGCAACCGTGCTGTTAATTTCACCGCTGATTGGATAACGTTCCATACGTTCTTTAATCAATGCAGACATAGTGGTACCGGACTGAGACAGAAGTTCAGCAACTAACAGCCATGTAATCTGACCGCTGTCGCAGAAAGAGAAGTCTTTGAAATAATTGTGTGCAGACATTTCGCCGCCGTAAATTGCGTCTTCTTTGCGCATACGGTCTTTAATGAACGCATGACCGCTCTTGCACATAATCGGAGTGCCGCCGGCTTCTTCCACGATTTCAATCGTATTCCAGATAAGGCGCGGATCATAAATGATTTTAGCACCCGGATTTTTATTAAGGAATGCTTTTGCCAGGAAGCCTACAATATAGTAGCCTTCAATCATATCGCCGTTTTCATCGAAAATAAAGCAACGGTCAAAGTCTCCGTCAAAAGCTACGCCAAGGTCTGCTTTTTCTTCACGGACAACTTTTGCTGTAGCTTCACGATTTTCATGCAGAATAGGATTTGGCACGCCGTTCGGGAAATTGCCGTCCGGATTGTTATAAACTTTAATGAAATTAAACGGCAGCAATTTTTCCAGTTCATCAATAACAGGGCCAGCTGCACCGTTACCGGAGTTTACTACAATTTTTAGCGGTTTCAGTTCTTTCGTGTCAACATAAGTTAAAAGATGTTCTACATATTCTTTCATAATGTCAACTTCGATAACTTTAGCCGGAGTTTCAGCTGGAGTTCCAAGGTCGCCTGCCATAACTTTTTCTTCAATATCTTTAAGACCCGTATCGGAGCTTATCGGGCGAGCTTCTTTTCTAACCAGTTTTAAACCGTTGTATTCTTTCGGATTGTGGCTGGCTGTAATCATGATACCGCCGTCCAGTCCGAGATGCGCAGTTGCAAAATAAATCATTTCAGTACCGCACTGGCCGATATCAACCACTTCGCAGCCCATTTCAGTAAGTCCGAGTTCCAATGCTCTCTGAATAGCAGGACCGGAAAGTCTTATATCATGACCTACAGCTACTCTTTTGGCATTGAACAGCGTAGGAAATACGCGACCAATTCTATAAGCGAGTTCTTCATTAACTTCTTCTGGTACTTTACCACGAATGTCATAAGCTTTAAAAGCCGTCGATTTTAATTCCATATTCTCCACCTCTACAAAAAATAAAATAATATTTTATAAATAGTATACTTCGCTGTTGATATTTATTTTCCCTTTGTCTTCGACAGAAAAAATTATAAAAATTTTCTATATCATTGATACTATTACTTTCATGCTTTTAGAACATCATTAGCTGTAAACTTCTTTAACAGTGATTTACGCGTTATATAAAACGTAATCATAAGCGGCAGGCACGAACCGATCCAAGCCATCGGATTTGCCCAGCAGGCACCGATATAACCGAACATATCCACCAAAAACAAACCTGCTACAGCACGCATGACAAGTTCCATAACACCTGCAAATGTCGGTACAATACTTTGACCCAGCCCCTGCAGCGTAAAACGGTAAATGAACAACAACGACAGTATCAAATAACAGGAACCGTTTACTATCAGATATAAATGACCGTACTCAACTACCTGCTGCTGTCCTTCGCCTACAAAAATCCGTATCAGTTCCGGACCCATAATTATATTGAAAATCCCGATGAATATGCTGAAACTGCCGGACATCAAAATACATTTATTTACGCCGCTTTTTATTCTGTCAATGCGGCCGGCACCGTAATTTTGCGCCGTATAAGCAGCCATCGCCATACCAAACGACATCAGAGGCATTACCGCAATCATATCTATTTTCTGCGCCGCAGCATATGCTGCTACCGCTACTTCACCCAGATTATTAAGCGGCACCTGCAGAATAATCGCACCGATGGCAATTATGGACGATTGAAAACCCATCGGCAGACCAACACGCAGATGCTGCCATGCAAGAGAGCGGGAAATTTTCAAGTCGGACCATTTAAAATGCAGTTCCGGTATTTTTTTCTTAATATAATATACACAGCAGCAGCCATTGATAAACTGAGCCAATACCGTAGCAAAACCGGCTCCTTTTATTCCCCAGTCAAACCCGCCGATAAACAATACTTCCAGAATAATATTCAAAACACAGCCCATCATTAAAAAATACAGCGGCGTTTTACTGTTACCCAGCGCACGGATTAAATTGGTAGATGTATTGTTTATCATTGTAGCAAATATGCCCAGAAATATTATACTCAAAAAAGTGGTAGCCATCTCCAGAACTTCCGGCGGCGTCTGCAACAATTCAAGCATAGGCCGGGCTATCGCTACGCCGATTACCGTCGTAATCAAAGCTATAACAATACTGAGCGTCGTACATGCGGCGGCACTGTGCTTCATACCTTCCATATCTTTTGCACCGAAACGTTGTCCCGTACAAATCGTAAGTCCCGTTGTAAAACCAAATACAAATCCCAACATAAGAAACATTAGACAACCGCTGCACCCGACAGCTGCCAAAGCACTTACGCCCAGAAAACGGCCGACAAGCAGCGTATCACTGAGCAGATACAGCTGCTGAAAGACATTTCCCAGGATTAAGGGCAAGGTGAACATTAAAATTAATTTAGCAGGACTTCCCGTTGTTAAATCTTTTACCATAATATCACCTCATTACGTAAATCTTCCTTCTAAATCAATTCTACCATTTCTACGTTTATTTTTCTTTTGAAAAGCAAAAGAAAAATAAATTAAAGAAAGTGCCATTCAGCGAAATACATGTTAAATATAACTGTTTCTTAATTTATTCTTATATTACCCAAAAAGAAATCTTTTAGTCCGCAGTCCATAAGAGATTTTCACTTTAAAAAGAAAAATGAACAATAACTATTCAATATATTTCGTTACGAAAGTGCGCAGATTTTCCTGAAAATAAATTGCTGTAAATTCAAGTGCCTGTGAAGACGGTGCTAATTTATTATAATGAAATACCTGATTTTTATTTACCATGTAATCACACGGATACGGTATAACCTCTACACCCAGTTTTCTAAAATTCTCCACTGCTCTTTCCATATGAAAGGCCGATGTTACGACAAGCGGTTCATGGTAACCGCGCGATTTCAATAAATTAAAGGTGTATTCTGCATTTTGTGTCGTATTCAAACTTTTATTTTCCAATAAAATCATATCTTCCGATACACCCAGTTCCTTTAATATTCGCCTTGCAATATCTGCTTCCTTCCCGCTGTCTTCATGTATCTGCCCACCGGAAACAAGTATCGGTATGCCCAGTTTTTTCTGCAGACGGACGGCCGTAAGCAATCTGTTCGCCGGAATGCTGCAAAGTGTTCCCGTTCCGACAACATCTTTAGTGTCGCTTGTCGCCCCGCCCCCTAAAACTACGATTATATCCGCATTCGGCAGATTTTCCGGCGGTTCGTACTTATCCTCCAAAGAACCTATCAACATTCCGCCCACATATGAAGTTGAAGCTGCATAAAATAGCAGAGTAACGAATGTTATCGCTACCGCCATACGCGTTTGACGTCTTTTTCTGCAACAATAAGCCAAAAACAGAAACATTAAAAAGAATATTCCCGGCGGCAATATCCAGCTTGCTCCGAATTTTAAAATTTCAATCATAAAAATCCTTTCTTTTTCATAAATTATTAGCTGCTAATCTAAAAATTTATGTTAAAATATTGTTAGTATATAATTATAGCACAGGAGGCTTTAACATGATTTTATCTGAACATGAAATCGTCCGCAAAGAAAAAGCAAACGGAGGCAAAGGTCATATCATCATTGAACACCTTTTAAATCAAGACCAGCTGCAAAATCAGTGCGGCATGTTCGCTCACGTTACGCTCGAACCAAACTGCTCTTTAGGCTATCACGAACATCACGGCAACGGTGAAGCTTATTATATCACAAAAGGCAGCGGTCTTTACAGTGATAACGGCAATATGGTCGAAGTTAAAGCAGGTGATGTTGTTTTCTGTCCGGACGGCGAAGGGCATGGCATCGAAAATACTTCCGCTACGGAAAATCTCGAATTCACTGCTTTAATCGTTAATACTCCTAAATAACAAAAGAAGCAGCAGCTAATCTATCAGATATCTATTAGCTGCTGCTTTTATTTTAGCATATTTATTTTTTCTGAACACCGATTTGATAATATTTTAAATTATAGTTGTGCACGGTCTTTGCCTTATAAATATTTCTGCCGTCAAAAATAATATCGCCCTTCATACGCTCACCGATTTCCATGAAATCAGGACTTTGGAATTCCTTCCATTCCGTTACGATAATCAAAGCATCCACGTCATTGAGCGCATCGTATTTATTTTTTATATACGTAATATTTTCAACATCTTTTAAATAGAAAGATTTCGCTGTCTCCATAGCCTGCGGGTCATACGCTCTTATCTGCGCGCCGCGCTTTGTCAGTTCCTCAATCAAACGTATTGCCGGTGCTTCACGCATATCATCCGTTCCCGGTTTAAAAGCCAGTCCCCATACAGCAAAACATTTTCCGTGTAAATCCTCACCGAAAACAGCTGTTATTTTATGCACAAGCACCATTTTCTGCCGTGCATTCACGTTTTCCACCGAAAACAGCAGCTCCGGTTCGTAATTATATTGTCGGCTCGTCTTTATAAGTGCTTTAACATCTTTCGGAAAACAGCTTCCTCCATAACCGCACCCCGGATTTAAGAAACTGTAGCCTATACGCGAATCACTTGCTATGCCGCGTCTTACTTTATTTATATCAGCACCTACTTTTTCACTGATATTGGCAATTTCATTGATAAAAGAGATTTTCGTAGCCAGCATGGCATTCGCTGCATATTTCGTAAGCTCAGCACTTTTTATATCCATTGTTACAAAAAATTCACTGGAACGTATAAACGGTTCGTACAATTCCTGCATAACCTCAATGGATTTCTGATTTTCTGAACCGATAACCACTCTATCCGGATGCATGAAATCCTGACAGGCATTGCCTTCTTTCAAAAATTCCGGATTGGAAATAACATCAAAATGCAGACTGCTGCCGCGTTTTGTAAGCTCTTCCTGTACAGCTTCGCGCACCATGTCGCCCGTCCCTACAGGAACAGTTGATTTATCCACAATATACATATCATGTACCATGTACTTGCCGATTTGACGCGCCGCATTCATTACATACTGCAAATCGGCACTGCCGTCTTCTCCCATCGGCGTACCGACGGCAATAAAACAAATATCACTTTTTTGCAAAGCTTCTTTTATATCTGTAGTAAAACTAAGATTGCCCCGTTCCTGAGCCGATTTCACCATTTTATCCAAACCCGGCTCAAATATAGGAATAATACCTTTATTCAGCTTATCGATTTTTTCCTTTACTACATCTACACAAATAACATTATTGCCTGTAGCCGCAAAACAAGTACCGGTAACAAGACCGACATATCCTGTCCCAATCATTGCAACTCTCATTAATTACACCTCTATAATCATTTCTTATTATTAACTCAATATACTTATATAGTTTGCCGTATTTTGCTTCAAATAGCAAGAAATTTATTTACAAACTGCATATCATAAGCCTATAATACATACATAATTGTAAACTAAAAAAGGAATGTGATACTTCATGAAAAATTTTTCTTATACTACTTCAGGAACTTGTTCTCAGCAGATAAATTTCAACCTTGATGACCAAAACCGCATCCACAATCTGGAATTTATCGGCGGCTGCAACGGCAATCTGCAGGGTATCAGCCATCTCGTCGAAAACGAAGAAGCACAAACTGTAATCCAAAAATGCAGCGGCATCCGCTGCGGCATGAAAACAACATCCTGTCCTGACCAGCTGGCAAAAGCTCTGTCACTGGCATTACAAAAATAAGGTGATACTATGCTTTTTGATACACATCTTCATACAAAATTCTCCGCCGACTCCGATATGCTTCTAAAAGACGCTATATCCGCCGCTCAAAAACTGAATATCGGTCTTGTCGTAACGGAACATCTTGATTTTGATTATCCCGGCGACGATATTTTTGAATTTGACCCACAAAAATACATGGCGCAGTACTCTCCTTTCCGCAACGATAAATTATACCTTGGTATCGAAGTGGGCATGCAGGAACATACGCTTGAAGCAAGCCGTCAATTCATCGAAAAAGCACCGTTTGACCAGATTATCTGCTCTGTCCATCTATTAGACGACAATGATTTATATTATAAATCCTGTTATACAGAAGATAAACAGACCGTCTATCTGAATTACCTTTCCTCTATGGCAAAGCTCATCGCCAAGCACGATTTTGCCAATATATTGGGACATATAGACTACATCTGCCGCTACGCACCGTATACGCCGTCCGATATTACCCTGGAGGAATTCGGACAGGCCGTTGACATCGTCTGGAAAACGGTCATTGATAAAGGTATTATTCCCGAATTGAATACAAGAAGATTTAACAATACTAATAATATACAGCCATTATTAAAATTATATGAACGATATGCTGCACTCGGCGGAAAATACGTCTCACTCGGTTCTGATGCCCATAAAAGTGAAAATATCGGTTTTAAACTGCAGGAGGCCGCTGATTTTATCGCGCAGTTCAATCTAAAACCTGTTTATTTTGTTAATCGCCAGATGCAACTATGTAAAATATGATATCTATTCATATCCATATGTGATAAAATAACATCATCACAATAAATAATTCAAGTTAAAATAAATAATGAAAAGAGGGTTAGTATGTCTTTAAAAAAAGTTATTTCCACCGGTTTGTGCGTTTCTCTACTGTTTAGTTCAACACCGCTTGCCTTTGCTGAAACGTTAAACAGTACCAACACCACGCAACCAGCTGTAACGTATACCATACCGGATGCTTCCACGCTGCAGTCTAAATTGCAGCTTGTTGAACAGTCCGTATATGGACAGGGACAGACTGGCGCACTGCTTTCACGCATCAGCCGACTGGAAAATGATTTCTACGGCAAAACCTCCGGCAGCAATACAGCAATCAGCGACCGTATCAACACACTGTACTCTACGATGTTTGACAACAGTATTCGTCCGTCTGCCATAACGCAAATGAACGGTATTGAATGGTTTTTAAGCGGTCACGTTTCCATAAAATCCATAACGGACAGAATAACGGCACTTGAAACTACTCTTTACGGCAAAGCTGCTTCCGGCACACTGCAAAAACGCATGAACGATTTGGCACTGCTCGCCTACGGCAATTCCGACGCCAAAACACCTCTTGTCTCCACTTCCATTCCAGCTGACACCTTAATCAAGATAAAGCTTGTTACGCCGCTTAACAGTGAAACGACAAAAGCCGGCGATATCGTAAAATTTCAGGCAGCAGAAGATATTGTTTACAATGGTAAATTAATTGTCGCTGCCGGTTCTCCCGGTGAAGGCGTCGTAACAAAAGTAAAGGGAGCACAGAATTTCGGCAGAAATGGTGAAATAGATGTCGATTTTCAGCAGATTCAATCCTTCGACGGCACAACTTTAAAAACTTTCCTCGGCGATAAAGCCAAAATGGAAATCAAAAATCTTGCTTATGCAGCCGGTGCCAGCGTAGCCGGTATCGCTCTTCTCGGTCCAATCGGCATTGTCGGCGGTATTTTCGTCCAGGGCAAAGACGTTGATTTGCCTGCCGGAACGGAAGCATATATTCAGACAAAAG
>USIX01000007.1 GCA_900554895.1 uncultured Megamonas sp.
GTCAAGTGCGTCTGCCAATTCCGCCACTTCGGCAGTTGTCGTAAACAACAATAAAAATTATAGCATTAAAACATCTTATTGTCAACACCATTTTTGTTTCTTTACAACTTTATAAACTTACTATAAAATTTTATAATACAAACATCATAAATAAAAGGAAGTTTTACTATGACAAAAAAAATTATACCGATACTACTTTTTCTTTTTTCCATCTTACTTATTAATTCTGCATGTCAGGCAAAAGATATTGATAATGTAACACCCGGCAATGCCTATTTATCTGAAGATAGTATTCTGACATTTAAACTGCTCGACAATTTAGACAGCAATACAGCTCAAAAACACGACAATATTAAATTTATACTGCTTAAAGATATTACTGTAAAAAACACTGTCGTAATTCCCCAAAATACAGTTTTATCGGCAACTGTCACCAAAGCCCACGGCAGCCGTATTTTTGGTCAGAGCGGTATTATACGCTTAAAATTAAACAATTATAAAATCAATAATACATATACTATTCACTTTAACAACGATTTAAAATTCAAAGGCGGCCGAAATTATGCCAATGTGGCAGCCAGCATGATTGTACCTTTTTCTGGTTTATTATTTAAAGGAAAAGAAGTAAATTATCCTGCTGGTACGGTAATTGAATATAAATTAGATGATAATCTCGATTTAGGCATAAAAGAAGCGGATTTACTTACAATATGCACACAATAATATCAACGGACTTTCGGCAGATTTAAACGATAATATATGCCGATTAAGCGGACAATAAACACAGTAAAAAATGACATAGGCGCAGCTAAATACCAATAACCGAAATCAGCAATCAACAGATATACGCTGCCGCCGATAATAGCCGGCAGTGCATATATTTCTTCCTGTAACACTGACGGGATGCGCTGTGCCAGTACATCACGAATAACACCGCCTCCAACTGCTGTAATAAGACCTAAAATCACGGCAAAAAGCGGATATTGCGGATAAGTGTTGAAACCTATGGTTGTTCCTGTTACGGTAAAAGAAGCCAAACCTAATGTATCGGCAAATAAATAATATTTACGTATGGCGCGTTTAGCTGTATAATTCAGTATCTGCTTACGGTAAATTATAAAAATAATCAAAGTGGTTATTGCCGTTAAAATTATATACAGTGATGTTCTGAATGAATTGGGCGGAATATTGCCGACGAGTACATCGCGAATGATACCGCCGCCGATTGCCGTACTAAGTGCCAGCACCAAAATGCCGAAAATATCCATGCGGCGGGCAATTCCCACCAATGCACCGGATATAGCAAAAGCAATAGTTCCGGATATTTCAAAAAAAATCCATAAAATTGTCATGTCCATGTTAAATTCCTATCAAATATCAACGCACTTTACGGTCTACTTTCCATTCCGTAATAAGACCCTTATCCGCATTTATCGTAAATTCATAATGAGTATTGTCAACAACGGCTCTGCCTTCATATTCTGAATAATGGTCGTCGTGTTCCTGACGGATTTGTATATCAGCAGGCTCAGCTCCCGGAATATTCTGCACTGCTAAATCAACAGCTTCCTGCTGCGATATAAATTTTCCGGAAACATCTCTTAAATAACGTTCGTCGATTTCATAATCCATAGCGATAACTGTACCGTTTCGTCTGTCTATATTATAGTTGTATTCTTTGTCATTCGTATCGAATTCTACATCATAAATATCCACACCATAATAATTTTCAGCATGAACTCGCATATTATAAATAGCATTCAAATCCACACCGGCATCATGCAGGGCAATTACTCTGGCTTCATCTTCGGTAATTTCACTGCCAGAAGATGACTTGCCATTAGCAGAAGATACCGCTGTATTTTGCTGTGTATTATTTGCATTATCTGCATTAAATGAAGAAAATACCGATAAACCGGATAAATAGAAACCGCATGCAAAACCTACAATTAAAATACATACTGCACCAATAAATTTTTTCATAAATATTCCTCACTTTCTCCGTTAAATATTTTTTTCCATATGAATATGCGGACAGTGTTCGTCAAGATAAACTGTTCCACTGGCAGTATAGCCGAGTTTTTCATAAAATTTCTGAACCTGACACTGTGCCGACAGCACGATTTTTTTACCGCCCAACTGTTTTATTTCGGTTTCAATTAACAGCATTAATTTCTGTCCGAGATGAAAACGGCGATATTCTTTAAGTACGGCCAGCCGTCCTATGACATAGGTATCCAATGTCTCATCCGTAAATGCCCGCAAATTTCCCACAGCCTTTCCGTCTGCGTAAACGATTAAATGAAGCGCCTTTTTATCAATATCGTCAAATTCATTATGAAATCCCTGCTCTTTAACAAAAACGGCTTCACGGATTTTCACTGCTTCCGGCGGCAGTTGATTAAAAAACTTATGTGTTATCATAAAAACACCTGTCTATTTTAATGATTTTATCACGTTATGAAAAGACGTTAGCTATAAAACTAATAAATAGCTAACGTCTTATTTTTATATTAATTTATTTCAAATACAATGGAAACATTAGCTCTGACATTAATATCGCCGGCCTGAATAGGCGGTGCGGCTCCTACAGCACTGTCAGATGAGGCTTTGGCGTACATTAAGCTATTGTAAGTTCTTGCTTCAATATAGCTGTTGTTAGAATTTACGCTTACAACATTTACGATATTTTTCCCCAATGCTTTGGCAATGATATCAGCTTTATTTCTGGCATCATTTATGGCTTGCCTCAAAACTTTATCTTTGTAAGATTGAGGGTCTTTAAGGCCGAATTCAACCGAATTGACATTGTTGGCACCGGCTTTTATGGCCGTATCGATAACGGTTCCGACAAGATTGACATTATCAACAGTTACCGTAATCTGATTAGAAACACTGTAGCCGGTAATTTCCTGCGTACCGTTGTCTTTTCTGTTATAGAGCGGATAAAGATTGAAACTGCTGGTTTTAATATTATCTCTTGTTATGGCCAATGCCAGAATTTCTTTTTGAATTCTGTTCATAACGGCGGAGTTCTGGGCAGCGGCTTCTTTGGCATCTTTAGCTGTAGTTTCGATGCTGATATTAACCGTAGCCTGGTCCGGCACTGCTTTTAAAACGGATGTTCCGTCAACAGAAATCGTTCTGTAATCCTGAGCAAATGCCATACTGCATGACAGAAGCAGACAAAAGACTGTCATTAATCCCACCAATTTAAACTTACGCATAATGATACACCTCTTTCATAAAAATTTCTAACTTATTTTTTCGCATTCAAGATATTATACGTTAAAGCGGAAATGCGTTACGTCTCCGTCCTGCATAACGTAATCCTTACCTTCTACACGAACCTGACCTTTTTCACGTGCTGCTGCTACGCTGCCTGCTGCTACCAAATCATCATATGATACGATTTCAGCGCGTATAAAGCCGCGTTCGATATCGGAATGAATTTTGCCTGCCGCCTGCGGTGCTTTTGTGCCTATTTTAATAGTCCATGCACGGCATTCATCTTCTCCGGCTGTAAGAAAAGTCATCAAACCGAGCAGTCTGAATGCAGCTTTTATAAGTTTATTAAGACCTGACTCTTCCAGACCTAAATCGGCTAAAAACTCTTTAGCTTCGTCTTCATCCAGTTCGGCTATTTCCGATTCAACTTTGGCGGATATTGCTACAACGACAGCGTTTTCCTTAGCGGCGTATTCTTTTACTTTTGCTACATATTTATTTTCCGTATCAGCTGTAGCCGCTTCATCTTCACCAACGTTAGCCACGTATAAAGTCGGTTTTAAAGTTAAAAGATTTAAATCTTTAATCAAAGCCAATTCATCTTCGTCAAGACCAGCCTGACGAGCCGGTAAAGCATCTTCAATGACTTTTTTTACTTTTTCCAGCACGGCTTCTTCCGCACGTGCTTCCTTACTGCCGCTTTTTGCCATACGAACCACACGGTCAAGACGTTTTTCAACGCTTTCAAGGTCTGCAAGACAAAGCTCCGTATTTATTATTTCTATATCACGGATTGGGTCCACGCCGCCTTCCACATGAGTAATATCACCGCTTTCAAAACAGCGTACAACGTGTGCTACGGCATCCACCTGGCGGATATGCGACAGAAACTTATTGCCGAGACCTTCACCTCGTGACGCACCTTTTACCAGTCCTGCAATATCGACAAAGCTTACACTTGCCGGAGTTGTTTTCTTTGAATTATACATTTCATGAAGAACTTTTAAGCGTTTATCCGGCACATCAACAACACCTACATTCGGTTCGATTGTACAAAACGGATAATTTGCCGCTTCTGCGCCTGCTTTTGTAATAGCATTGAACAATGTGGATTTGCCGACGTTCGGCAGTCCTACGATACCAACTTCTAAATTACTCAAAATTTATTCACCCTATCTTTATTTAGTATACCTTATAATTATAACCGATTATCTTATTGTTGCAACATGTTGCCGTCAATAATCGTGCCGTATTTGCCGAGCCACCATGAAACGGCACGGACGGCATTAATGTAATTTTCCAGCTGCATCTTATCCGGCAATGTTTTTTCACCGAAAAACTGCGCTTTATCCGTTAAATCATCCGAATTGCCGATAGCATCAGCCGTTATCCAAAAACCGTAGTTTTCACCGATTTTATTTTCAAACATGGATTTTCCTACACTGTAATATGTGAAATCACACGGTGCTATCAGCTCAATCAGAGTCGGTATGATATCAATATGACTGCCCGCGCTGTCTTGCGGCAGCATATTTTTATCTATACCTTTGCCCGTAACGATAAACGGCACTGTATAACGTTCATACATGGACGGCACTTTGTCAATATTGTACCGGTCTGCATGGTCACCGACAAAAACAACCAAACTGTCTGGATACTTCGCCTTTACTTTAGCGATAAATTCGCCTGCCGTTTTATCCGCATACCAGAAATGCCCCAATTCTTTAATTAATTCCTGATTGTTACGCTCATTTTCCGGCAGAGCATTTTTTACGATGTCGGCATTAAAACCCTTAGCGGTTAAATCAATATTGAACGGTGAATGATTGGACGTATTCAAAATTATGCTAAAGGACGGCTTATCCTCATCAATACTATCAAACACTGCCTGATACAGATATTCATCATCTGCTCCCCATACACTGCCCGTAGCATTTTCGGCAATATTACCGCGGCTGTAAAAATGGTCAAATCCCTGCGCCAAGCAGAATTCTTGAATATTTTCCCATGTCGCAGGACCGGAATACCAGAAATTCGTTTCATAACCAAGCTGCTTCATTTGCGGAGCCGTCGCGGTAAGATACGGTTTTTCCAAAGCCTCCGGCATAGTCGTAAGATACAGATTGGAATTGGCAAGCCCTGTAACCATGGTCATAAGCGCGCCGACAGTACTTGAACCGCTCGGCAACATATGTGATGTATAAATCGTATTTTCTTCTTCAATAATATTTTTCATTTCATCGGCAATATGCAAATCAGCATATTTATCCAGCAACGGCCAGTTGGCATAGCTTTCTGAAACAATTACAAATATATGCTGCGGTCTTTCTATTTTTTCTCCTTGCGCCGATTTAGCCAGATAAACACTCAAATCATTACGTCCGTCCCTGCCTGTCAATCTTCCAGCCAGAACTTCCACATCCTGCGCCGTAAAGCTGAGCCCGTTGCAAGCTTCCATGCGCATCTGATTGGCATAAGCACGGTAAATTGCCTGATAGTCATCTAAAATGCTTTCATTTAAGAATGTGTCGTTAGTAATACCGGCATTTTCCCAGTTGACACCGGTACGCCAGCTCCAGCCACCCCCGTACAAAGATAATGTACCTATAATATACGTACATAAAATGAGCGCGACTGCTTTTGTACGACAAGAAAGTCTGTTGAATAATCCAAACTGAATTGAATACTCCAGCCATTTACTGTATACATAAGTTATCCCCAAGCTAAGCAGAATTACCAAAGCAAGCTTTACAGGCAGCTGGAATTCATCCACCAGCGACATGAACAGGGCATACATATCCTCATGCAGAGCCGTAAACAACATTTGATTAAATCCGCTGTGAAACTGCTGATAAAACGGAAAACGGGCAATAAATAAAAGTGTCGTTAAAAATACCGCGGCATACGAACAGATATAACGAAAATACTTTAAACGGCTATAAATGCCCTCGGCAGCAATTCCGACAAGCATGAACAGCGTAATACCCCCTGCCGTCTGCAGACTGAGCTTGGCACCGCCGAAAATTGCCGCGCATATACTGTTAAAATCACATCCTTCTGCCAGATATTCATTCATGCCTGCCATAAATAATATACGATATAAACAAAGTAATAACCAAAAAAATAAAAATGTTTTCAGTATTTTTTCTAAATTATGATTTAAACTGGAAAAAACATTTTTCATTTTCATTAAAGAATTATCCCTCTTTCATTGTTTATTGGATTTTCCTATATTATAACAAAAAAGACCTATAAGATAAATAAAAAACGGCATAACTTACTGTTATACCGTTTTTATTATCTTATACCTATTTAGCAACTGCCTCAAGTACATTTTCCGCCACGCTTAAATCCGTTTTTTCATCCGCTCCACCGATTTTTTCCTCCGGCTTCGGCGGTTCAACTGCGCTGTCTTTAACTTCCTGCGGAACAGGCTGTACTACTGCTTTATTAAAATCGCTTAAGTTTATATCCATAGTAAATTTGCTGCGTTCGAGATAATTTTTAATAATATTACGAACGGTTGCGCCATTATCTGGTGCATTCGTTATGGATAAATCCTCATCGGAAATGCTGTTTAAAACTTCTGAACCGAACTGCTGTACGACTGACGACAAATCAGATTTTACAGAAACTATCACCATATCTTTCTTATCAACCGTAATTTCATAAGCAAACTCACGCGGTTTTATCAAGGCAGACTTTAATTTCGGGTTTTCTTCCAGTTTTTGCGATATTTCACTGATTTTTGCCATTTCTTCTTCATTTAAAGAAGTAAGATTAAACGCTTCATTCAATTTTTCTTCATCGAGTATCGGTTTTTTATACGTTACGTAAACTTTTGTCGTCTTATCATTAACATCATACATGAAGATATTCTTTACATTTTCAGTAACATCTTTCATATTTTTACGTATACGTTCATTATAATCCGCAGTAAAATCATCCGGCAGACTGATAGTCTGTACATACCACTGGTCAGGTTTAATTTTTGATGAATCATTTCCTACTTTCGGTTCGGTCTGTGTCTTAAAATACTGTTTGTAAACATTTCCCTCAAATTCTGAATAATATTCCGTCTGTGCTTTAAATGTAGTATCGATTATCCACAAATCCACTGCAAGCGACATTTTTCCGTTCGTCAATACAGGGTAAGCATAGTTACCGTTTAAATCAATAGTGCAATCAGCCAAAGGTCCTGTCATGGACAGATTTATATTATAGGCTGTATTTTGTGCCTCAACCGTATTTTTTGTCGCCTGCTGCAAAAAATTGACTGCCTCCGTTTTGGCATTAGCGGCAAAAGCTACGGAACAAAGGCATACTGTAAAAATAATACTGCATATTAAGGTAAAAATAGATTTGATTTTCATGGCAACTCGCCCCCTATATTATATTTACTTTAATTATACCATATCTAAAATAGAAAAGCTCATTCTCCATTAAAGAATGAGCTTTATATCAGAGCCGAAACATTTTAAGTTTATTAGAGACAGTTTGTATGGTAAGCGGCAGACACGGACCGAGTTCTCCGTCTAAATCACTTTCCACTTTATCCGCCGGACAAGTAAATTTAAAACAGGTCGCCTGCTTATGAATGATATTTTTATTGCCGAGTACATTTTTTCCGGCAATAATATCCGTTGCTATCTTCATTAACTCCGGCAGTGAGCAGTGACGCAGCAATATCATATCCAGTTTACCATCATCGATTTTGGCATCAGCTATATTTTTAAAACTGGCAACAACCGGAGAATTTATTACAATAAAGAAAAATATTTTTTCCTCAAAAATCTCTCCATCGGCTTCAATCGTAAAGTCAAGCGGCCTAAAACGCGGCAGTTCACCTATACCGCGTACATAATAGGCCAGTTTGCCGAAAGTATTTTTAAGACGGGTATCTACTTCATGCGCAACACTTGTCATCATGCCGGCGCTTGCCACGTTAATGAAATACTCATCACCGATACAGCCGACATCAACATACTGAGCCTTGCCGATACAGATATTTTCAATATATTGTTCAAAATTATCCTCAATCACCAGATATGAAGCAAAATCATTCGATGTACCGCTGGGAATTATACCGACAGGAATGTCCAAATTTTCTTTTAACATCATATTAATTATCTTATGAAGCGTTCCGTCTCCGCCGGCGGCAATAACACCGTCGGCATTCAGTTCATGTATGCAGGCACCAAAAAACGGGTCGTAACTTTCTTTTTTAGTACGATACGGAATAACTATGCAATCACGGCTTTGAAACTGGTTGATAATATCATCAAGTTTCTTTTTAAACATCGCATCACCGGAAACGGGATTGTAAGCTAAAAGAAATTTTTTCATTTTACCTCCTGATTAATGTTTTAAAATACCTAATTTCTTAAAGAAACGTATACTCGGAGCACCAACCATCGGAATGCGCTCAATATCCGACTCCATGATACCGCCGATTAAAATGAGTACTATAATATAAGCAGACATGCCGACAAACAGCGAACCGAATGTGGCAACAGCATTACTGCCGAGTTCAAATATCAAAAATTCGTAGCCGAAGTGAATTACAGCCGCCATAATAGCTGCAGCACCGACTGTTTTCAATAACTGGCCGACTTCCATTTTATAATTGATGTATTTATAAAGGAAATACAGATTAATTACAGCCGCAATACCGATATCGGCAACAGTCGCCCATGCTGCTCCCATGATGCCGAGCGATGGTTGCGCCGTCAGCGTCCAGTTTAAAATAACTTTTGCAACAGCAGCGATAACCATGTTTATCATCGGAATTGTCGGATGACCAAGCCCCTGCAAAACACCGGTCGTAACCTGATGCAGTCCCAAAAGAACAATACTGAAAGAAGAAACCCAAACAGCAGGTCCTGCTCCCGGTGCATTGTAAATCAATGAGGAAATCGGTACGGCAAGCATTAAAACAGTTACAAATGCCGGAAAACATATGAAATTGGAAATGCGCATAGCTGCCGCCGTCTGAGCAAAACAGCGTTTATTGTCTCTTAAAGTCCGCGCTTCAGAAATTGCCGGAACAATGCTGACGGCAAGTGAAGCTGTAAGTATTGTTGAAAGATTGACAAGCGGAACAGCCATGCCTGTAAGATAACCAAAAAGTTCCGTAGCCTCATGCACACTGTAGCCTGCTACTTCCAGACGGGACGGTACAATAATAAGATCAAGGTTCGATACGATAGGCAGCATAATGCTGGCTGCCGATACCGGCAGTGCCAATACAAAAATACGGCGGATAATCTTCCAAACGGAAGCCGTCGACGGGTCGGCAACCGGTTTTAGCTCATTGCCGTATGTTTTGACGATATCGCGGTCCAGTTTCCAATGAAAATAAATAAGCACGATAACGCCCGTAACAGCGCCAGCGAGTGCACCGAGCGAAGCACCGGCTGCAGCATATTCAAGACCCCAAGGTAAAAGGAGCTGTGCAAACAAAATCATTGTAATTACACGAAATATCTGTTCGACTATCTGTGATACGGCAGTTGGCGTCATACGCTGCCAACCCTGCAGATAACCGCGTGAACTAGCTAAAATCGTAACGAAGAAAACGGCCGGAGCTAATGCTATGATGGAATAATAAGCACGCGGGTCGCGAACAAACTGCCAGTCAATCAGCCATTGAGCACCGAAATAGGTGAGCAGGCTGAAAAATAATCCTGTGCAGAACATAAAACACATGGATATGCGGAAAATACGCTTAGCACCAAGAATATCCTTAAGAGCAACACGCTCCGCCGTTATAATCGATATGGCGACTGGAACACCGGCTGACGATACGGTTAGTGCTAAAAAATAAATAGGAAAAGCCATCTGGTAAAGACCGATACCTTCCCCGCCGAGTACACGGGATACGAAAATCCAGTTAAGCGAACCGATTACCTTTACCACCAGACTGGCTACGGTGAGAATAAACGTTCCCTTAAGAAAACTTTCGGCTTTATGCGATTTTTTTGAAGAATTTTCTTGTGCGTTAATGGAAAACACCTGCTTTAAAACATCATTTTCTTTTGACTTAAAAGGCTGTATAATAATAGATACAGCCTTAGATAATTTTCATACTAGAAAATTATAGCATTTATCGCTTAACTATGCTAGTATTTTGTTAGCACACACTGGAGTATGAATTTCACAGAAAGGAAATCCGCATGGAATATAACTATCTTGGCTTTGACATCAATATAGGGCGAACAAAACCGGAAAATATCATACATAAAGATGCTGCATGCCCGTTCTGCGATGTAGCCAATTTGACAAATATTATTGAAATACAAGATGACATGATACTTCTGGAAAACAAATATCAGGTTCTGCAGGATGCCTATCAGTTATTAATTATTGAAGGCAGTCAGTGCAATGCCGATATTCCTGATTATTCACTAGAGCACATGTGCGCTTTAATGCGTTTTTGTATAAAACACTGGCTCAAAGTAATTGAAAGTAAAAAATACAAGACAGTTCTGTTTTTCAAAAATCACGGACCGCTCTCGGGCGGAACAATGCGCCATCCGCATATGCAGATTGTCGGACTTAAAAATCTCAGTTCTAAGAACATGTGGGATAAACGCCAGTTTGAAGGTACGGAAATAGCCCGTGAAAATAAAGTGATTATGAACTTATCTACTAAACCGCGTGTCGGTTTCACGGAAATCAACGTAATCATGCAGGGTCTGGATGATATCGACATTATGGCGAAATACCTGCAGATGGGCGTCGATTACATCATGAACCATTTCAGTGCAAATTGCAGCAGTTATAACCTGTTTTTCTATCTGGTTGACGACTGTATTTATGCCAAAATCATGCCGCGCTTTGCTACATCTCCATTATTTATCGGTTATAATATAGAACTCGTTCCGAATAATTTAAACGAAATAGCCGCACATATAAAAGAATTATATTTTACTGAAAAAAATGACTAAGCATCTCCGCATAGTCATTTTTTATATTGCTTTAAACAGGCACTTATTTTAAATAAATCTCTTTATTTAGTGATATAAAGCGTGCTAAAATAGAAAAGATGTTATTTTATAGGAGGATGAAAATTGTCGGAGTTACAAACTGAAATTCAAAAACGACGTACCTTTGCGATTATTTCGCATCCAGATGCTGGTAAAACCACATTGACAGAAAAATTACTGCTGTACGGAGGAGCTATCCACCTGGCAGGTTCTATAAAATCCCGTAAAACTCAGCGCCATGCAGTATCCGACTGGATGGAAATCGAAAAACAGCGCGGTATTTCCGTAACATCCAGTGTATTGCAGTTCGATTATGCCGGCTGCCGTATCAATATTCTTGATACACCGGGACATCAGGACTTCAGTGAAGATACGTACCGCACTTTAATGGCAGTAGACAGTGCCGTAATGATTATTGACGTTGCTAAAGGCGTCGAAGCACAGACGAAAAAATTATTTAAAGTCTGCAAACAGCGACATATTCCGATTTTCACATTTGTAAACAAACTTGACCGCTACGGCAAAGCTCCGCTGGAGCTAATGGAAGAAATCGAGGAAGTGCTCGGTATTCGTTCCTATCCGATGAACTGGCCAATCGGCACGGACGGCCATTATAAAGGCATTTATCACCGTGAAACGGGTAAAGTAGAGCTGTTCAGCGAGGATATCACGCACGGACAGGAAGAACGCCAGTCCATTATTTACGATTTGAACGACCCGCAGGCCAAAGAAGCCATCGGCGAAGATATTTATCAGGCGCTTTTGGACGATATTGACTTATTGGACGTTGCCGGTGAAGAGTGGTCAATGGATAAAGTGAATAAAGGCGAACTTACTCCGATGTTCTTCGGCAGCGCCATGACCAACTTCGGCGTGCGCGGTTTTCTCGAAGAATATCTGCGCCTTGCCCCGCCGCCGCAGCCGCGCATGAGCTCGGACGGACTCATCAGCCCGGATGATGAAAAATTCTCCGGATTCGTGTTCAAAATCCAGGCGAATATGAATCCGGCACATCACGACCGCTTGTCGTTCATCCGTATCTGCTCCGGTAAATTTGAACGCGGCATGAGCGTATACCATATGCAGGGCGGCAAATCGGTTAAACTGTCCCAGCCGCAGCAGTTCCTTGCACAAGACCGCCAGATAATCGACACGGCGTATCCGGGCGATATCGTCGGTCTGTTCGACCCGGGGATTTTCGGTATCGGCGACACACTCTGCACACCGTCGCATAAATTCAAGTTCGCCGATTTTCCTGTATTCCCGCCGGAACGCTTTGCGCGCGTATCCGCCAAAGATACGATGAAGCGCAAACAGTTCGTCAAAGGCATTATGCAGCTTACGCAGGAAGGTGCTGTACAGCTGTTCCAGCAGGCAGGAGCCGGTATGGAATCGTATATCGTCGGCACAGTCGGTCAGTTGCAGTTTGATGTACTGGAATACCGCCTCAAAAGCGAATACAATACTCAAATCGTCATGAATATGCAGCCGTTTGAAGTAGCACGCTGGCTGCGCTTTAAAGACAATCGCCCTGTAACACCTGAAGCACTTCGCGGTGCTGACAGAGGAATGTTCGTTTACGACATGAAAAACCGTCCCGTTCTGCTTGTAAACAATGAATGGGCACTCGGTTGGATACAGGATAACAATCCCGACCTTGAAATGTTCCCTGTTCCGCCGGAAAAACAGGATGCTGAAGACGATATGAAATAAATATAAAAAATGCCCTTAAAAGCTGTCAGCTGTTAAGGGCATTTCTTTATTTATTTTAACCGTTAAGTTTGGCAAGTTCACTGTCCAAAATTTCCTGGATTTTCGGCGTACAGCGGCGGCCATGGCATGAGCCGTTGCCGGCACCTGTTATTTTCTTCACTTCAATAACCGTTCTTGCACCTGCGGCAATTGCTTTTTTTATCGCCGCTCTGTTTATACTTTTACATATGCAGACCTTTGTTAATTTATCCAAGACTAATTGATTTAAATCATTATTTTCCATATACTATTTCTCATAATTTCCTTTCAAAATAAATTTCTATCTTACATTCATTTTTCTTAAAAAAATCAAAAGAAAAATGAACTTATATTTATATCCACCAATCGCTAAACGACTGATTTTTATCATTTAAATGCACAACTTCGCCGATTTTCGGCGTAAGCAGACGGTAATTCTTATCACTGCTTGCCGCTTTTATACGATTGAACGGGTCGGTCCAGTAATGCGGACTCAGTGCAAATTTTCCGCAATGAACGGGAACAACATTTTTGGCTTTGATTTCCACTGCTGCCTGAGCGACTTCTTCCGGCATCATATGCACCTGCGGCCAACTTATATTATACTGTCCGTTTTCCATAACGGCAATATCAAAACCATCAAACATTTCACCGATTTGCCGAAAATGTTTGCCGTAACCGCCGTCGCCACTGTAGAAAATCCTCTTTTGCGGCGTAATGAGTGCAAACGCCGCCCAAAGCGTCTGATTTTTTTCCATCAGTCTGCCAGAAAAATGACGTGTAGGCAGAATATGAAACCGCCAGTTATCTGCAAGTTCAATCGATGAAAACCAGTCACCTTCATGAATGACTGACGGCGAAAATCCCCAGTATTCAAAATGCGCACCGACGCCAAGCGGACAAACAACATTTTTCACCTTGGATTTTAAAGCCATAACAGTGGCATAATCAAGATGGTCCCAATGGTCATGCGATATCAGTAAAACATCAATATCCGGCATGTCTTCCGGCTTATAAATATCTGTTCCCGGAAACGTTTTATTAATAAAGAACACCGGCGAAGCATAATTGCTGAATACCGGATCAGCAAGAATAGTTTTACCGTTAATCTGCATAAAAAAACTGGAATGACCAAACCAGATATAAACATCTTCATTTTTCGGCAATGATTTTAAATCCGTTTTTACGACAGGAAGCAGTTTGTCGGGAAAAACCGTTCCTTTCGGCGGCATTACGATATCTTTCATACTGCTGATAAAATTTTTATCCATAGCCGTCGGTACAATCGGCTCAAAATTTTTAAATTCACCATCAATATAGTACGGTGAATTGATTACTTTCTGCTTAAGTATATCTTTTCTTCCAGCACCGACTTTTGCCTGATTAATAAAGGTTATACCGCCAAAAGCAGCCAGTATGGCTGCAATTCCTGCTGTTTTTAAAAATGTACGCCGTGTATATGTCATAATTATTACCTCATAAAATTTTATTTCTTTATTTCCTTAATAATTAATTATATATATTGGAGTTCACTATAAGTCAAATACTATTGACATGAAGTGTGCTCGAAGGTGTATGATGAATATGATGTATTTTGGGAAAAGTAAGGAAAGTGAGGCATTCTTATGGGCTATTTAGGCGAAGAAATAAAAAAACTCGGCTTCGGTCTTATGCGCCTACCGAAAAAAGATGACGCAATCGACATTGAACAGGTAAAAGTCATGGTCGATAAATTTCTAGCAGCGGGTTTCACGTATTTTGATACTGCCTGGGCTTATTCCGGCAGTGAAGATGCAATTCGCCAGGCATTAGTGGAAAGATATCCGCGCGAAAAATTCCAGCTGGCAACAAAAAACGCCGCATGGATTAACTGCAAAACGCGTGAAGAGGCAATTAACCAATTCGAAACATCTTTAAAGCAGACCGGTGCCGGTTATTTTGATTTTTATCTATTACACAATCTCGGTGAAAGCCGCACACAATTTTTTGATAAATTCGACATGTGGAACTTCGTGCAGGAAAAGAAACAGCAGGGACTTATCAAACATGTCGGATTTTCCTTCCATTCCACGCCGGAAGAATTGGAGGAAATTCTGCAAAATCATCCGGAAATGGAATTTGTACAGCTGCAGATAAATTATGCCGACTGGGAAAATCCTGCCGTACAGTCGAGAGCCTGCTATGAAGTGGCACGCAAATACAACAAGCCGGTAATTATTATGGAACCGGTAAAAGGCGGTATGCTGGCAACTCCGCCGGAAACAGTGCAGAAAGTTTTCAAAGAAGCTAAGCCTGATACGTCGGTAGCTTCATGGGCACTTCATTTTGCCGCTGATTTGGACGGAGTAATAACCGTTCTTTCCGGTATGAGCAATATCGAGCAAATGGAAGACAATATCGCCAATATGAAAGATTTCACGCATTTGACCGAAAGTGAAAGAGCTGTTGTCAAACGTGCGCAGGAAGAACTGGCAAAAATAGATTTAATTCCATGTACAACCTGCAACTACTGTGCTAAAGTATGTCCTAACAATATCGGTATCTCCGGTTCATTCACGGCGATGAATATTTTCACCTTATATAAAAACAAAAAGTTTGCACTCCATCAGGAAAATTGGCTTGTCGGCGGACATGATAAAAAACGTGCCAGCGAATGTATAAAATGCGGTAAATGCGAACAGGTCTGCCCGCAACATATAGCCATCAGAGAAAATCTGGAAAAAATTACCAAAGAATTATTAAACTGAACACGAAAATACTTCCACTGATAAAACGGTGGAAGTATTTTTTTTATTATTTTATGTATCCGGTTGCTGATAAAAATCGTATTTACGGGCAGTTTACAATTTTATAATATATATTAGCACTATACGTATTTATTATTAATCACAAAAAACTATTGACTGATGTAAACTTGTAAATTATAATAAGATACATCAACACAATAGGCAGTTGAAGAAATTATATTATTGTCTCTAAATTCTCAAGTGAATTTATTGGTGGGGAGGAATTATAATGAATTTTGGTAAGAAACGTCTCCGCATGGCAGGACTGCTTTTAGGCATTACCATGCTCGGCAGTGTATTTGCAGGCTGCGGCGGAGAAGAAGCAGCAAACAGTGATGAAATCAAAGTCGGAGCTAACTTTGAAATTACAGGCAACGTTGCTAACTACGGTACGACAGCTAGAGACGGATTTAAACTTGCAATCAAAGAAGCAAATGATGCCGGCGGTATCAACGGTAAAAAAATTACTATCGTTGAAGCAGACAATAAATCCGACCCGGCAGAGTCTGCTAATGCAGCTACAAAACTCATCTCCGATGATAAAGTTGTAGCTATCGTAGGTCCGGCTACTTCCGGTGCCGTACAGGCCGAATCCCAGATTGCAACTGAAAATAAAATTCCAATCATTGCACCATGTGCAACAAGCCCTGATATTACAGTAGAAAACGGTCAGGTCAAAGAATTCGTATTCCGCGGCTGCTTTATCGACCCGTTACAGAGTAATACAATGGCAAATTTTGCCGCTAATGAATTAAAAGCAAAAACAGCCGTTATTTATTTAGACTCCAGCACAGATTATTCCAAGAGCCTTGCTGAAGTATTCAAAAATAAATTCGAAGCCCTCGGCGGACAGGTTGTTATGCAGGAAGCATTCGTTGCTAAAGACCAGGACTTCAAAGCAGCTCTTACAAATATCAAAACAGCTAATGCTGATGTAATCTTCGTACCGGCTTATTATGAAGAAGTCGGTAAAATCGTAAAACAGGCACGTGAACTCGGCATCACTCAGCCGATTTTAGGCGTTGACGGCTGGGATGATACAAAAGTTGTTGATATCGCCGGTGCTGATGCCCTCAATAACACTTATTACGTTACACATTATATCGATACAGACCCTGATGTCAAAGCATTTGTTGATTCATTCACTAAAGAATACGGTCATGCTCCTGGCGTATTTGCCGCTCTCGGCTATGACGCAGGTAAAATGCTCGTGGATGCTATCAAACGTGCAGGCAGCACTGACCCTGTAGCAATTCAGAAAGCACTTGCTGAAACTAAAGACCTGCAGGTCGGTACTGGTAAACTCACAGTTGACGAAAATCATAACTTGATTAAAAACGCATTTATCATTGAAATGAAAGATGGCGTAAAAACTCTGAAAGAAAGAGTAACACCGACAACCGCAGAAGGTTGATAAATTGCTAGGTAAATACAAAGAAGCCGCAGAAATGCGGCTTTTTTTGTGAAGGAGGAACAATTATGGATTTTTTTGAGCAGCTCATACAGCAGCTGATAAACGGCGTCTCCCTGGGCAGTATTTATGCGCTCATTGCGCTTGGATATACAATGGTTTACGGTATTATCAAATTAATCAACTTTGCCCACGGTGATATTTACATGGTTGGTGCTTATGTCGGCTTTTATGCTGTCAGCATGGCACATTTTTCAATTATACCGTCATTGATAATCTCTATGATAGTCACCGGTCTTTTGGGAATTCTGGTAGAACGCATTGCCTACAAGCCGCTGCGCAGAGCACCACGTCTTTCCCTATTAATAACAGCTATCGGCGTATCATTCTTTCTGGAATATACCAGTATGTACTTCGTATCGCCTACACCGCGCACATTTCCTAATGTTGTAGATATTCCATCCATCAATATCGGTTCTTTCATCATCAACGGACAACAGCTGATGATTTTCATTATAACGATTATTTTAATGATAGTACTCACCTACATCGTACAGAAAACGAAAATGGGCAAAGCCATGCGCGCCGTATCCTATGATACGGAAACCGCTCAGCTTATGGGTATCAATGCTGACCGCATTATTTCGTTTACATTCGGTATCGGCTCCGCACTGGCAGCTGCCGGCGGTGTACTTGTCGGCGTATATTACAACTCCATCGACCCGCTTATGGGTATCATGCCTGGTATTAAGGCATTCGTTGCAGCCGTTCTCGGCGGTATCGGCAGTATCCCCGGCGCTATGACCGGCGGTATCGTTCTCGGCGTTGTCGAAGCACTTATTTCCGGTTTCATTTCGTCAACATTCCGCGACGCAGCCGCTTTTGCAATTCTGATTTTGGTTCTTCTATTCAAACCATCTGGTATTTTCGGTAAAAATACTAACGAGAAAGTGTAGGTGGTAAACGTGAATTCATTAAGAAAAAGAGATTTAACGACTTTAATATTGTCTTTAATATTATTCGGCGTTTTATACGCGCTGATGGAAACCGGATTTATCGGTTCTTTCTGGGAACTGAATATTTTTCTCATCTGTATCAATATCATAATGGCTGTAAGCCTGAATTTAATTAACGGCTATACAGGACAGTTCTCGCTCGGTCATGCCGGATTTATGGCAGTCGGAGCTTATGTCGGCGTAGTATGCACCGTTAATTTTCATGTTCCGTTCGGTTTAGCTTTAATACTGGGCGGTCTTGCCGCAGGTGTGCTCGGCTGTTTAATCGGTTTACCGACCCTGCGCTTAAAAGGCGACTATCTGGCAATTGCCACACTGGGTCTTGGTGAAATCATTCGTATCGTCATCATGAATATCGAATATGTAGGCGGTGCAGCCGGCTTTAAAGGCATTCCGCACAATACGACTTTTCCGTGGGTATTTCTTGTAATGCTCTTCACTTTGTTTTTCATTAAAAATTTCGTCAACTCCAAATACGGCCGTTCCTGTATTGCAGTACGTGAAAATGAAATAGCAGCAGAAGCTATGGGGGTTAATACGACTAAATATAAAGTAATGGCATTCACTATCGGAGCAATTTTTGCCGGCATCGGCGGTGGTCTGTTCGCTCATTGTTTTTATATCATCAACCCGTCTTCATTTACGTTTATGGCATCGTTCAATTATTTAATCATGGTCGTTTTAGGCGGTCTTGGTTCCATCACCGGTTCCATCGCCGGCGCTTTTGTCGTAACCTTCGTTTCCGCCGCTCTTGCCAGCTGGCCGGAATTCCGCATGATTATATACGCAATTGTACTGATTTTATTAATGTTCTATCGTCCGCAGGGGCTTTTTGGCTACAAGGAAATAACCAATATAAAATTTTTCCAGCGTTTTAAAGGAGGCCATAAAGCATGAGTGAATTATTAAAAACAAACGGTGTATCTAAAGTATTCGGCGGTCTTAAAGCCGTATCGAATTTTGATATAGAAATAAACGAAGGTGAACTTATCGGCCTTATCGGTCCGAACGGCGCCGGTAAAACCACGGCATTCAATCTGCTGACAGGTGTTTATCAGCCGACAACAGGTACGATTGATTTTGCCGGCAAAAGCATTGTCGGTCTAAAACCGTACCAGATAACGGACAGAGGCATTGCCCGCACCTTTCAAAACATTCGTCTGTTTTCCGAGCTCACAGTACTGGATAATGTAAAAATCGCTTATGATATTCATGCAAAATGCAGTTTATTGGAATCAGTACTGCGTATCGGCCGTTATATCAAAGAAGAAAAAGATATCGAACAGCAGAGCCTTGATTTACTAAAAATCTTCAAACTGGAAGATAAAGCATATGAAGTGGCTAAAAATCTGCCGTACGGGGCACAGCGACGTCTGGAAATCGCTCGCGCGCTTGCCACCAAGCCGCGCCTTCTGCTGCTGGATGAACCGGCCGCCGGTATGAACCCGCAGGAAACGCATGAACTCATGGATATGATACGCTGGATACGTAAGGAATTCGGCCTGACGATACTGCTCATCGAACACGATATGAGCCTTGTCATGGGAATTTGTGAACGCATCTACGTACTGGAGTACGGCAGTATAATTGCCAGCGGTACGCCTGACGAAATCAAAACCAATCCGGAAGTTATCAGAGCATATTTGGGCGGGGAGGCATAATAATGGCAGCACTATTGAAAATAAATGATATAAATGTATACTACGGAGCAATCCATGCTATAAAAGGTATCAGCCTGGAGGTAAACGAAGGCGAAATCGTTACGCTTATCGGTGCCAACGGAGCCGGTAAATCCACAACGCTTCGTACAATTTCAGGTCTGCTGAAACCAAAAACGGGAACAATTGAATTTGAAGGCAAAAACATTGCAGGCATACCGGCGCAAAATATTGTTAAAGACGGTATATCCCAGGTTCCGGAAGGACGCCGCGTTTTTGCGGAAATGACTGTTATGGAAAATCTGGAACTCGGTGCATTTATCCGCAAGGATAAAGATGGCATCGCCAAAGATTTAAAAATGGTTTTTGAACGCTTCCCGCGTCTGGAAGAGCGCAAAAACCAGGATGCAGGCACGCTCTCCGGCGGTGAACAGCAGATGCTCGCCATGGGCAGAGCTCTCATGAGCCGTCCGCGGCTGCTGCTTCTGGATGAGCCATCCATGGGTCTTGCACCGCTTCTCATCAGAGAAATTTTCTCGATTATTGAAGATATCAACAAAACAGGTACGACAATCCTGCTCGTTGAACAAAACGCCAATATGGCTCTTTCTATTGCTAACCGCGCCTACGTTCTGGAAACGGGACGCATCACTCTTTCCGGCGACGCCAAAGAACTGGCAGCCAGCGAAGATGTACGTAAAGCATATTTAGGCGGTTAATTCAAATTGAATACAAATTTTTGCAGGGATTTGCTGTAAATGCAGCGAATCCTTTTTTTATAGAGAAAATTAATATGAGGTGAATGCTATGTTTGTTATCAATAGAATGACCAAAAACCCGATAACAGTAACACCGGATGCTAAAATCGACGAAGTATCCAATCTTATAAAAGTAAAAAAAATACGTCGTATTCCAGTAGTGAAAAACGGCAAACTCGTTGGCTTTTTCAGTGACCGCGACTTAATGCGTGTTGCTCCTTCTCCTGCAACGACACTATCCCGTTACGAAATCAATTCTCTGCTTGCTAAAATGTGCGTTCGTGATATCATGCAGAAAAAAGTTATTTCCGTCAATGTTGATGCTACAATCGAGGAAGCAGCACTTTTAATGTATAAAAATAAAATCGGCGGAATGCCTGTTGTAAGCAATGTCGGCGCAGTTGTCGGCGTCATCACCGAAACAGATATTTTTAAAACATTCGTTGACGTAATGGGTCTGGCTGACGGAAAGACGCGCATCACTCTGGAAGTAACGGACAAAATCGGTGTCGTTAAAGATATTGCCACTATCTTCGGCGAAGCAGGCGTAAGTATCGACAGCCTTATCACCTGCAAAAAGGATGACAATAAATATGAAATTGTTATCCGCGGTGATATCACCAATATCGATGACATGAAACAGAAACTGGAAGCAAAAGGCTATAAAGTAATTCACACCGTTAAAATCGGCTAAAAAAAAGACCTTTAACAGCAAGAACAGATAAAGCTGTTAAAGGTCTTTTTCGTTTATTTCTGTTTAGAAAACAGTAATGTATTAATTTCAGTTAAATTGCGCAGTTTGGCGATATCTTCATCTGTCCGATTGCCGTAAATAGTGATTTTGGACAATTCACGTTCAATTTGATTGAATTCCTCGTCGGTCAATTCGATATCGGCTGCACCGAGATTTTCAATGATGCGTTCTGATTTTCTCATGCCTGGAATTGGTACGATAAAGTCTTTTTTATGCAGCATCCAGGCAAGTGAAATTTGCGCCGGAGTGGCATTCTTGGCAGTAGCAACTTCGTACAGAATGTCGAGCAGCGGCTGATTGGCTTTTACATTTTCTTTGGAAAAACGAGTGATTACGCGTCTGACATCATCACCAGAATATGTCGTGCTGCTATTGTATTTTCCGCTTAAAAAACCGCTTGCCATAGGGCTGAATGCTACAAAGCCGATACCGAGTTCTTCGCAGGTAGGAATTACTTCCTTTTCAAACATGCGTTCCATCATGGAATATTCGCTCTGAACGGCGGTCATCGGTGTAACGGCATTGGCACGGCGTATTTCCTCCGGCGTTGCCTGCGATTGTCCCCAGCCGCGGATTTTGCCTTCCTGTATGAATTTGCCCATGACTTCGGCTATTGTTTCCACCGGAATTTTTTTATTTACGCGGTGCTGATAATAGATATCCGCATAATCCGTTTGCAGATTTTTCAGCGAATTTTCAAGATGATGACGCAATGTCTTTTCCACGTTTTCCGTATTTTCCGGAAGGTGGAATTTCGTAGCAATTACAATATTTTTACGGAATGGTTTAACGCCTTCGCCCAGAAGCTGTTCGTTTTCGCCGTTGCCGTATCCTTCCGCCGTGTCGAAAAAGGTGCAGCCCCGTTCATATGCTTCATGGAGCAGTTTGAATGATGTCTGTTTGTCAGGCGTTTTGCCGTAGCCGTGGGAAAGTCCCATACAGCCGTAACCTACGGCGGATACTTCAATATTTCTCAGTTTTCTTGTTTTCATAATATAATTCCTTTCTTGCTTTTTAACGGAATAAAACATTGAATAAAATTAATCACTGAGCCGTTGACCGAAAGTTAATTTTAAATCCTCTGATAGTAATGGTTTGAGTAAGGCATTTATGCGCAATACATTTGGATGAAGTACGTGGGCATCCACTGCTGCCTGATTTTTCCAGCCGTCTAAAATAAAAAACGCATTTAAATCATCTTTTTCCTGAAAAATATTATAGTAAAGACAGCCTTCTTCCTGCCGTGATGACTCTACATATTCCAAAAGTAATTCCCGCACACGCTCTCTATTTTGTTCTTCACAGCGTAACCGGCAAATGATATGAATTTCGTCTGTTTTTACTGTCATTAACCATACACCGTCCTTTCTGAGTTTTATTATAAAAAAATCCGCATTGAAGCGGAAGTATCTATATGCTACAATGGCATTAACCGAAAGGTTCAAACAAAGGGGCGTTTTTATGTACGATAATCATTTAGACTCTTTTATGAAAGTGGCGGACTGCGGCAGTTTTTCCAAGGCGGCGGAAAAATTGTATATCTCGCCGAACGCCGTTATAAAACAGATAAATCTGTTGGAAAGTGATTTAGGCATTACTTTATTTATACGGAATAATCAGGGAGTAAAACTGACGGAAGCGGGCAGGTGTATTTATCAGAATGCGAAAAAAATTATCCGCATTTCCCGTCAGGCGGTGGAAACGGCAAAAAATATCGAACGGACAGAAAATCAGTCAATCCGCATCGGCACTTCACTGCTCCGCCCCAGTAATGTGATAATATCTCTTTGGGAAAAAGTGCGCCGACAGTATCCTGATATCAAATTGCAGATTGTGCCGATTGACGATACTCAGTCCGCCTGGCTGAAAACATTGGAAAATCTGGGCAGGGATATTGATGTAGTGGCAACGCTTTTTCCATCCACTTTGTGGGGAAACCGCTGTCAGGTACTGGAAATTGAAAAACTGCCGCTTTGCTGTGCCGTGGCGAAAACGCATCCTCTCGCTGCAAAGAAAATACTTGATTTTGAGGATTTATACGGACAGACAATTATAATGGTAGAACGCGGCGATACGAGTTATATTGACTTACTGCGGGATGAAATCGAGAAAAATCATCCGCAAATTCATATTCATAATGTACCGCCATATGATATGTCGGTATTCAATCAGTGTGAGATAACAAACGGGCTGTTAATCACTATTTCAACATGGAAAGAGGTTCATCCCTCGCTTGTAACAATTCCCTGCAACTGGAATTTTTTTGTTCCGTACGGCATTGTTTATGCTCGTCAGCCTTCGCTTAAAGTACAAAATTTCATAAAAGCAATAAAAACAATAGTAAAATAAAAAAACGCAGGATAATCCTGCGTTTTTTTATTGGAGATTTTGACGGAAGAAGTCTGCAAGTTTATCAACAGTCGGATTTACAAACTGTTCTTTATCATAAAGGTCGAAATGAGTTGCACCGTCGAGAATTACAAGTTCTTTAGGCTCTTTTGCCATATCATATGCTCTCTGGCTGAAATAGAGCGTCTGAGCATCGGCACCGGCGATAAGCAGCAGCGGGCGAGGCGAAATTTTATCAATCTGGGCAAACGGATAGAACTCCATCTGACGAACGGTGCTTATATAGCGCAGATTGCCCGTTGCATTCGGATGAGCTCCTCTTTCAGTATTGTAATAGTCATAGGCATTGCGCAGAAACTGCGGTGCGTCAGCCGGTGGAGTTTCTGTTGGTAGAAGTTTTGTAATGCGTGGTTCTTCGCCGCGTGCTTCTTTAGTTCGCTGGTCAGCGATATCTTTAAGCGTTGCGCTACGTTGTTCGTCCGTTACGGGCCATACGTTCTGCAAGCCTTCACGCGCGGCATCGCCGACATCATAAGTCGATACGCCGGCAACAGCTTTTATGCGCGGGTCGGTTTCGGCAGCGGCAATGGTGTATCCGCCGCCGGCGCAGATGCCGAGAGCACCGATTTTTTCAGCGTCCACTTCCGGACGGTTGCTCAAATAATCGACAACACAGCGGATATCTTCCACGCGTTCCGACGGATTTTCATAATAACGCGGTTCACCGCCGCTTTCACCATAATGAGAAGCATCATATGCTAAGGTAATAAAGCCCTTTTCCGCCAGTTTGCGGGCGTAAATGCCAGCAGTCTGTTCCTTTACGCCGCCCCATGGATGAGCCACGCTGATAGCGGGATATTTTTTATTTTTGTCGAAATTAGCCGGAAGATACAGATTACCCACCATATCAATCTGATTATTTTTAAAAGTTACTTTTTCTACCGTAACATCATCATTTTCAGCGGCAAAAGCTGTGTTGCCGCCGATGCAGACGCCGATAATGGACATCACTCCGCTCAAAATCATTGCCGTTATTTTCTTTTTATTCAGCATGAAAATCACTCCTTTTGATAATTAACTTAATGCAATTATATTTCTTTTGAAACTATATGTGAAATACTTATAAAGAATTCATCTATCATGCTTTTGACGCATGATAAAATAAAAACAGCAATAAAAGATAACTCTCTTATTGCTGTTTCTGCTTAAAATTTTTCATAATGAATTTTCTTGTCGTTCCATTTATTTTTCACTTTCGGTATTTGTGCCGGATAACCAAAAGCAATCATCCATAATGGCACGATATTTTCCGGCAGAGAAAAATATTCGCGGATTGGCTCAATCCGTTCCTTATTGGGATAAACACCAATCCAGCAACTGCCGATACCGAGCTTTTTGGCGGCAATCAGCATATTTTCCGTAGCGGCGGCACAGTCCTGCTCGCAGTAGTCGACAAAAGGATTGCAGTTCGTATCGGCGCAGACGAGCATCCCCAGAGCGGCATTTTCCAAAGGAAGCGCATAAGGTGAAAATGTAGCCATTTTCGCCAGTGTCTCTTTATTCTGCACGATTAAGAATTCCCACGGTTGAGTATTCTTTGCGCTGGGCGCGGCAAAACCTGCCTGTAAAATCTGTTTGATTTTTTCCGGTTCAATTTGTTTTGCCTGAAATTTACGCACACTTGTGCGGTTCAAAATATCCTGCATATGAAAACCTCCTATTATTAACTTAACTGATTGGGAATTTTTTTATTTTCACACATGGCGCAGATACCTTCTACACTGCCGAATACCATGCTTTTAACGGCGGCGTCGGTATAAAACGCCATATGCGGCGTATGAACGACATTGGGAAACTGACGCAGATATGCCATTTCTCGATTGGAAATTATATCCGTCTTTAAATCTTGATGAACAATGCCTTCTTCATATTCCATACAGTCAAGACCGAGTGCGCCGATTTTCTTGTTTTCAATACCTTCGATTAAATCCTCCATTTTCATAAGACCGCCGCGGGCGCAGTTGATAATGACGACATTCGGCTTCATCTTGGCGATACTGTCTTTATTGATTAAATGATACGTAGACTCGGTCAGCGGTAAATGCAAAGATATTATATCGCATTCTTTATAAATCGTTTCCAAATCCACATATTCGGCAATTTTCTTTACACCTTCATGCTGACTGGAATTGTACGCCAAAAGGCGGCAGCCGAACCCTGCCAGATAAGAAAGAACGGAACGGCCAATTCTGCCCGTGCCCAAAATACCGACCGTAAGGTCTTTAAGCTGACGTCCCTGCAATCCTTCAAGCGAATAATCATTCACATTCGTGCGCCATAAAGAAGCCTTATAATGACGCAGGCACAGAAGCATCATCATTATGGTATATTCGGCAACGCTGTTCGGTCCGTAGGAAACATTGCAGACATGAATACCGATTTTTTTTCGCATATTCGATATCTATATGATTATAACCGACCGTTCTTGTAGCCAGATAAAAAATACCATGCGTCTTTAAAGCGTCGAGCATTTTTTTATCATATTGGTACTGACCGAGAACGGTAATGCCTGTATAACCGTTTACCAAATCAATATTATCCATGGTCAGTATTTCGGAAGAACAGGTAATTTCAATATTTAAACGTTGCGCAATGGCAGAAAAATAATCCGTTTCATCATCACGCACTTCAAAAGCATATATTTTCATAAAAATCTCCTTGATTTTAAATCCAATAATGAAATTAGAAAAATATTGAACGAATACAATACGCTATTTTATATTGCCAGTATAGATTAAGAATTTTTTATCGATATAATATGTTAATTTAAAGAATAAATATTACGATTTTTTAACTATAAGACAGACACTTTCTACGTGGCCTGTTTGCGGAAACATGTCAACAGGCTGTATTTCGACTGCTTTATAGCCGAGTTCATCCAAAATGGCGATATCGCGGGCAAGTGATGCCGGATTGCACGATACGTAGACAATGCGTTTCGGGCGCATGGCAGCGAATGTTTTTAAAACTTCCGGAGCACAGCCGGCACGTGGCGGGTCCGTTACGATTACGTCAGGACGCAGCCCTTTGCGGAAAAGCTGCGGCATTAATTTTGCGGCGTCACCCGTCATAAATTCGGCGTTTTTAATATTATTATCGCGGGCATTGGCAACGGCATCGCGGATTGCTTCCGGCACGATTTCCATCCCGTAGACTTTTTTTGCTTTTTGGGCTAAAAACAGGGAAATCGTTCCCGTGCCGCAGTAGCCGTCGATAACGGTTTCCCTGCCGGTCAGATTGGCGTATTTTAAAGCGCATTCGTATAATTTCTCCGCCTGTTCCGTATTCACCTGAAAAAATGAAAGAGCGGAGATTTTGAATTTAAGACTGCCGAGTCTGTCGGTAATATGCGAAGCACCCCATAAAACCTTGCATTCCTTACCCATGATTATATTGTTTCTACCCGTATTGATATTATGAACGATACTTGTGAGGTTCGGAATTTTACTGCGCAGGAAATTTACGATTTCACGCACGCGCGGAATTTTCGGCTGTGCCGTAACAAGCACGACCATCGCCTGCGTTTCATCACGGTTGGTGCGTCCAACTACATGGCGCAAAAGACCGTAATGCGTTTTTTCGTCATAGACACTGAGCTTGAACTTTGTCGCCATTTCCCGCACGGCATTGGCAATAACATTATTCGTGTGTTTCTGGATATGGCACATTTCCGTGTTGATAATATTGTGTGAACTGTGCGCATAACAACCTACGATTATGCCGTCTTTTTTCGTGCGTCCGATAGGAAACTGCATCTTATTGCGGTAATGCCATTCGTTGACGGACGGCATGGTCGGATGAATTACGATGTCTTTTTTTATAGCGATATGCTCCATCATATCGATGACTTTCTGCTGTTTTGCATGAAGCTGCGCTTCATAGGAATAATGCTGAAGCTGGCACGCTCCGCAATCGTCATAAACGGGACAGACAGGTTTAATCCGCTCGGAAGCTTTTTCAATAATGGATACGATTTCGCCTGTGGCATAATTTTTCTTGACTAAAGTGATTTTTGCTTCCACCGTTTCACCTGGAAGAGCATACGGCACAAATACGGTGAAGTTTTCATATCGGCCTACACCTTCGCCACTTTGTCCCATACCGGTAATCTGTATATTATATTTCTGTCCGACCTGGACAGGAATTTTTGTTTTCATTAAATAAAAATCCTTCCTTATAAAAATAAAATATTATTTGGCAAAATTTACTGCCGTCAATAATTTTTGCGGAGTATCGATTAAAATATCCGCTCCGTTGGCATTGAGTTCATCGGCCGTACGGAAACCCCACAAAACGCCGACAGCCAACATATCCGCATTTACAGCCGTCTGCATATCCACACCGGAGTCACCAAGATAAACCACTTCCTGCGGTTTTATACTCCAACTGTCCGCAATGGCAAGAACTTTACCCGGGTCCGGTTTTCGTTTCAAACCGGGTTTATCACCGATAATACAGTCGAAAATATTTTCACTGAATAAAATTCTGATGATATCTTTTGCCGCCTCATCATGTTTATTCGTGCAAACACCGAGCTTTATATTCTGTGCCTGCAATTTTTGCAAAAGTTCCATAATACCGTCATACGGACGCGTTTTATCGAGGTTATGCTCAGCATAAACAGCTTTGAATTTTATCAATGCTTCGTCAAGCAGATTTTGTTTATCTTCCGGCAGGGAACGTTCCATCAATTTTCTGATACCGTTACCTACACGATACTTATAGCTTTCAATATCATGAGTAGGCAGATTGTACGAAGACAATACCTTATTTACACTGTCTGCCAAATCGTCAAGCGAATTTACAAGCGTTCCGTCCAAATCAAAAATAACGGCTTTATACTGTGTATCAGTTGCCATTAAAATCATCCTTTCTCCCCGATTATTTCCTGCAAAACGGCGGAAACGGCTTTTAATTTCCACGGCTGCATTTTCAGCACCGGTATTGCCTGTTTGTATTGATGAATGGTAGCCATGATGATTACATCGCTCGTATCTCGACTCAAATCGGCACAATGGCGCGATATGGCGACTTCGCCGCCTTTGCTCAAAAATGTCTGCTTTAAAATATTGGCGGCTTTTGTATTGATGTCCTTCAGTTTAATGACCTTAAATACAGCCTTATCTTTCATAATAGTAATACCGGCGGCGGTACAGCCTATTTCTTCCATCTCCTGCACTGCCTGCACTGATGATGTTATATTTAAAACCTGCGGTTTAAAATCATTATTCATTTTGAATTTATACTCCTCATATAATTTCTATTTATCGTTCATTTTTCTTTTGAAAAGTCAAAAGAAAAACGAACCAAA
>USIX01000008.1 GCA_900554895.1 uncultured Megamonas sp.
TGATAAATTTGAAGGTCTTTGCCGAGTGCTTGACATCGAAGACAGCGGTAAATATATTATTTTCTGCCGCACGAAGAAAAATGTTGATGATTTGCAGGCTTCGCTCCAGGTGCGCGGATATATGGCAGGCAGTCTGCATGGTGATATGAGCCAGGCTCAGAGAGACAGAGTTATGCGCCGTTTCCGTGAAGGTAAGCTGGAAATTCTCATTGCGACGGACGTAGCAGCACGCGGTATTGATATCGATGATATCAGCCATGTTATAAACTTTGATATACCGCAGGACCCGGAATCATATGTACACCGTATCGGACGTACGGGCAGAGCGGGTCGTACCGGTATTGCCGTAACCTTCATTGAACCGAAGGAATACCGTCAGCTTAAACTGATTGAACGCACGACGAAATCCCGCATGATACGCGGTGAACTGCCGACACCGGCGGACGTAATTGAGCGTCAGCGTGAAGCAATAAAGGAACGTCTTTTAAAAACGCTGAGCAACAATACGTATTCCGATTATCATCTGATTATTTCCGATATCGCCAACGAAGGCTATGATTATGTGGATATTGCCGCAGCTGCATTGCAGCTTTCCATTGAAGGCGTTAAGGAAAAAGAAGATAAACCGCTTGATGAACGTTTTGAAAATACGGGTGGCGCACCGGGTATGGTTCGTCTGTTTCTCAATATCGGGCGCAAGCAGGGCATTCGTCCGCAGGATATTGTGCGCAGTTTTGCTTCCGAAGTTGATATTCCGGGAAGTGTAATCGGTGTGATAAACATTTATGATAAATTTACTTTTGTGGAAGTGCCGAAGGATATTGCAGAAAAAGTAATCTCTGTAATGCACAGAAATACAATTAAAGGATATAAACTGAATATAGAACCGGCAAAAGGTAAATAAAAAAAGGCTTGAAACTGTTTATGGTTTCAAGCCCTTTTTGCAGGTAAACTATATTCTGCTGTTTTTGTCATTGAGTTCAAAAATAATATCCCGAAGCTGTGCCGCTCGTTCAAATTCAAGGTTGCGGGAGGCTTCCTGCATTTCTTTAGTGAGCGATAATATAAGTTTTTTCTTTTCTTTCGCCGTCATTTTCGGTTTTTTCCTTGCCGGTTTCGTATTGTAATCGGCGTTTTCTTCTGCAACCATTGTTGTTTCGATAAGATTTTTTACTTTTTTCTTTATCGTCTGCGGAATGATATGATGTTCTTCATTATATTCATGCTGTACGGCACGGCGACGGTTTGTTTCGTCAATTGCTTTCTGCATGGAGTCCGTAATCCGGTCGGCGTACATGATTACTTTTCCGCCTGCATTGCGTGCCGCTCTCCCGATTGTCTGTATCAGCGACGTTTCCGAACGCAGAAAACCTTCTTTATCAGCATCCAGTATGGCAACGAGTGAAACTTCTGGCATATCCAGACCTTCGCGCAGCAGATTTATACCGACGAGTACGTCGAATTTACCCATGCGCAAATCGCGGATAATCTCCGCCCGTTCAATAGTGGCAATATCCGAATGGAGATAACGAACTTTGACTCCCATTTCTTTTAAGTAATCGGTAAGATTTTCCGCCATTTTTTTCGTTAGCGTCGTGATGAGCACACGTTCGTCCTTTTTTACGCGCAGCTTGATTTCACCGAGCAAATCGTCAATCTGTCCTTCCAGCGGACGAACCTGTATTTCAGGGTCCAAAAGTCCTGTCGGGCGGATAATCTGCTCTACAATCTGATTGGCCTGCTGAAGTTCATACTGAGCGGGAGTAGCCGATACGTAAATTATCTGATTGATATGCTGTTCGAATTCTTCAAAGCGCAAAGGACGGTTATCAAATGCCGAAGGCAGACGAAAGCCGTTGGCGACGAGTGATTCCTTGCGTGAGCGGTCGCCTGCATACATAGCGCGTATCTGCGGAATTGTCACATGTGATTCGTCAATCACAATCATGAAATCGTCCGGAAAATAATCAAGCAGGGTATACGGAGCCTCTCCCGCCTTTCTGCCCGTCAAGTGGCGGGAGTAGTTTTCAATGCCTGAGCAGTAGCCCATTTCCTCCATCGTTTCCAAATCATAATTCGTGCGCTGTTCAAGACGCTGTGCTTCCAGAAGCTTATTGTCGTCTCGGAAAATCTTCAGCTGCTGCTGCAGTTCCTCATGAATGGAATTGAGCGCATCTTCCATATGTTCTTTGGAAGTAACGTAATGCGATGCCGGATAAATCAAAATATGCTTGCGTTCGCCGTATACCTGCCCGGTAATCGTATCCACTTCCAGAATACGGTCGATTTCATCGCCGAACAGTTCAATGCGTACAGCTCTGTCGCTGTAACCTGCCGGAAAAATTTCAATCACATCGCCGCGTACTCTGAATTTACCACGGTCAAAATTGATATCATTGCGTTCATATTGAATAGCAACAAGTTTGCGTAGAATTTCATCACGCGGATATTCCTGCCCTTCCCGTACGGATAGAACCAAATCGTAGTAATCCTCCGGCGAACCGAGACCGTATATACACGAAACGCTGGCAACGATAATCACATCGCGCCGTTCAAACAGCGAACAGGTCGCTGAATGGCGCAGTTTATCGATTTCGTCGTTGATGGAAGAGTCTTTTTCGATATAAGTATCCGTTTGGGCGATATACGCTTCCGGCTGGTAGTAATCATAATAGCTGACAAAATATTCCACTGCGTTGTGCGGGAAAAATTCCTTGAACTCACTGGCAAGCTGTGCGGCGAGCGTCTTATTGTGAGCAATGACCAGAGTAGGTTTCTGGACTTTTTCAATCAGTTTGGCAATAGTGAACGTCTTGCCCGTTCCCGTAGCTCCCAGGAGCACTTGTGCCGTCTGTCCGTTTTCTATGCCTTTTGCCAGTTTTTCAATCGCCTGAGGCTGGTCGCCTGTCGGCTCGAATGGAGCTTCCACTTTAAAAGGTATCTTCTGTTCTATCTGCAATGTATTTAATTTCGGTACGTGTACCATAAAATCACCTTTTGTCTAAAAAAATTAAAATTATATTTCAGGGCAGACTGCCCCGTGCAAAATAATTATATCATATTGTTTCGACAAAAAATATCTGACATTGTACACTGTGTTGAAATGATATAATAGAAATGGAAAATTACGGAAGAAAGTCTATATGTGAATAATTCAGCTTATAATAACGATATTTCAGCTGAAATGAAAACAAAATGATGTTATGATGTTGCCACGCTAGAAAATAAGCTATAACAGAGCCTACATAGCTATTTTACGCGAATTCAGCTCGTATTTGAGGAAAAACTTATGAAGTATTTAGTAATAATTAGATGTTTTTCTTAATGGTGGATATAAATAAAAAAGCAGATAGCTGAGAAAACTACCTGCTTTTTTATATTTTATATTAAGAGAGTTAGAGAGAGCAATAATTAGAATACTTTTACGCTGCCTGCGTCACGAACATGTACTTCATAGTATTCGTTTTTAAGAACGTTTTTAATGAAGGATTTGAATTCTTCAGCTTCTGTTCTCGGGATAACGGAAAGAATTGCACCTGCAAATCCGCCGCCGTGAACACGGCATACACCGCTGTGACCGCTCTGAAAATAAACTTCGTTCATTGCAAGAAGGAGTGCAATGCCCTGATGTCTGGTATCCGGAGTAGCGCAGTTCTGTAAAAATCTCCAGGAGGAAAGTCCGGATTCAGTAACCGTTTTTTCAAAGTTGTCATATTTATGTGCTTGGAACTCAGCAGCCAATTTGCGAACGCGTTCTGTTTCAGTAATGAAATGAACGGCACGCAGTACGGCACGGTCACCGGCTTTTTCACGCAGTGCAGGGAGATTGTTCATAACATCTTCCATGCTTACGTCTTTCAGGTATTCTTTGCCGAAGAACTGAGAAATAGCTTTCATTTCTACAGTAATAGCTGTATATTCACCGTCAAGTGCGGAATGGTCTTCACCAGTTGGAGTAATAAAGAAATCGTATTTATCCTGAATTATTTTACTGTCAAGTTTAGTTACCGCCGGATTGTCATAATTTGCAAAGTCGATAGTAATCATACCGCCGGTAGCGCAAGCGAGCTGGTCGAGCAGACCGGATTTTTTGTCCCATTTATTGTTTTCGGACCATTGACCTGCTTTAGCGATTTCCAAAGTGGAAATTTCTGCATTGTTGTAAAGATGATTTACGATTGTACCGATAAGCATTTCAAAGGAAGCAGACGAGCTGACACCGGCTGCACTTAAAACGGTTGTTGTCATATATGCGTTGAAACCGCCGATTTTGCGTCCGTTCTGAGCGAGTTTTTCAAGCATACCTTTAATGAGTTTTACTGTACGGGAATCGCCGTCTTTTGCTTCAAAATCATCTGCAGCAATTTCGAATTCATCGTATTCCATGCTTTTTACATGAATTTTATTATCATCTCTGGTCGTAACGATAGCGATAGTATCCATGTCCGTGCTGGCGCCAATGATACGGCCGAGCTGATGGTCTGTATGGTTGCCGATTACTTCAATACGGCCAGGGGAACTGAAGAAGCAAGCATTGTCAACCGGATAAACGGCAGCAAAAGCGTCAGCTAATTTTTGATAACGTTTAACCTGTGCTTCAGCACCTTGTTCGTCAACATTATAAAGCTCCATTATTTTCTGTTTGGCTTCTTGTGATTTTAAGAATTCAATAATATTAGTCATTGTACCTACCTCCAAAACTGGTAAACGTTTTCTTGAAATAGTAAAATAAAAAAGGAAATTGCTTCTTTCCTTCGTCACACCATTAACTTCTTTTATTATTATGATACTTTTAATGAAAAATGTCAAGTAAAATTTTAAATTTAATTTTTTTATCTATTTTCTGATAAAGCATAGAAAACGGTGCCGTTTATTTTAGTTGCGTTATCGTACATTTCCGCCTATAATAAGGAATTGATATATCTTTGATGAGGTGATGAAATGGTAGATAAAGCTTTTCTTGTAGCATTGCAATACGGCATGCTTCTTTGCATCTGCGCTTTTATTTATTTTACGGTAAAATCCATGTTCAAAGATTTAAAAAGCACATCTGCACTCAAACCGGTAAAAGAAAATACGTCTAATCAAGTTGCTTTAATAGTTTTGGAAGCAGTTGATACAAAATTGGCCAATAAGAAAATATCGTTTTCTGGACAGATATCCATTGGTCGAGGCAGTGAAAATGATATTGTGCTTGATGATATCTATGTATCACATCATCACGCCGTAATCAGTCCCGTCCGCAATCTGTATCAGATTGAGGATTTGCAGAGCCGAAACCATACATATATTAATGGAAACGTTTTAAACGGTAAAGCTTTTTTGCAAAACGGCGATATTATAAAAATCGGCTGTGTTACATTTCGTTTTGAGAGGTGATATCTATGATAATTACTCATGCTACTGACATCGGCTGTGTACGTACCACAAACGAAGACAGCTATTTGTGCATTGAGCCGCATATTTATGCTGTGGCTGACGGTATGGGAGGTCATGCTGCTGGAGAGGTTGCCAGCAAGATAATAATTGATACGATAAAAAAACGCCTGGAATACGTAAATCCTGATGACTGTACGGAGGAGCGCCTGCGCAGTGTCGTTTTGGAAGCCAATCAGGCCATCATTAATGCTTCGCAGCAGAATTCCGATTATAACGGCATGGGTTCAACCATCAGTCTGTTTTACGTACATTACGGATATGCTACTTGGGCACAGGTGGGCGACAGCCGTATTTATCTTTTGCGCAACGGACAGATTTATCAGTTAACGTCGGACCATTCGCTTGTGAATGAATTGCTCAAGCAGCGCAAAATAACAGCGGAAGAGGCTGAAAATTTTCCGCATAAAAATATTTTAACAAGAGCAGTCGGTATGTCCGGCAATTTGATGGTGGATACCGGCTGGTGCGATATTTTGGAGCATGATAAATTCGTGATATGTTCCGATGGTCTTACCAATATGGTTGCCGATGAAGTTATTCGTGATATCTGTTATGAAAATACGACTGAAAGTAAAGCGCATAAATTAGTACAAAAAGCTATCGAAAACGGTGGCAAGGATAATATTACTTGTATCGTGGTGGAAATATAATGTCAAAATCATATTATTTTACACTTATTTTTCCTGTTTTACTGCTCTTTTTGGGAGCTTCAATTATCGGCATTAAACATCAGAATTTAACGTCGGAAACTTTTATTCCCGTTGCCGTTTTATCTGTGCTGTTTATTGTCGTTCAGCTGGTCAGTATCAAATTTAAGAGCAGGGCTGACCAGTATCTGTTGTCGATTGTTATTTTTCTTTCCAGTTTAAGTGCCGTAATGATTTTGCGCTTAAAACCGGATTTGTTTACGCATCAGCTGATGTGGATTGGCATCGGTCTTGTAATCTTTGCCGTAGTTGTGTTTTTTGCCGACAGACTGCTTGATTTGCTGGATTATCCTTATGTTCTGGGTATCGGAGCTCTCATCATTATTTGTTCCGTGCTGCTTTTGGGAACGGATATAAACGGCAACCGCAACTGGATTATATTAGGACCGGTGCAGGTTCAGCCGTCTGAATTCGCTAAGCTGTTCATAATTGCGTTTTTGTCATCGTTTTTGTCGGAGAATAAAAATGTTTTGACACTGCCGAGCCGCGGCTGGAAATTCCTTCATTTTCCGCCGTTCCGTTTTCTGGCACCGCTGCTTTTAATCTGGAGTGCTGCCATGCTGATGTTTGTCAGTCTGCGCGATTTGGGTTCGGCTTTGCTGTTTTTCGGCATCGTCATTATTATGACTTATGTGGCGACCGGCAAGAAAATATATGTGTTTTTGGCACTGTTTTTCTTTTCCGTATCATCGTATATGAGTTATCTGTTCTTTGAACATGTGCGTACCCGTGTCGCCATCTGGCTTCATCCGTGGGACGACCCTATGGGCAGTGCCTATCAGATTGTCCAGTCGCTGTTTGCCTTTTCCTACGGCGGAATATTCGGTACAGGTTTTTCCTTCGGTTTTCCCCTGCTTATACCGGAAGTTCATACCGATTTTATTTTTGCCGCTATCGGTGAGGAATTCGGCTTAATCGGTGTGTCTTTATTGCTTTTGGCATATCTTTTATTATTTATGCGCGGCATTAAGACGGCATTTTTCTGTACAAATGAAAAATACAAATTACTGGCATTCGGATTATCCATTACTATGTTATTACAGACTTTCATTATTCTTGCCGGTGTAACGAAACTTTTACCGCTGACCGGCATAACTTTACCTTTTATCAGTTACGGTGGCAGTTCTATGGTTTCTTCTTTCATTTCGCTGGGGCTGTTATTCGCTCTTAGTACAAAGGAGAGATAATCGTGCATAGACAAAATGATATTAATAAGCATATATATATTATTGTCAAAGTTTTTGCCGTGTTATTCGCCGTGATTTTTTTAAATCTGGCATATATTCAGGTTTATGAAGCAGAGGCTCTGCTCAATAATCCGCATAACTCGCATGTCATGGAAAAAGCTTCCGAAATTCAGCGCGGCAAAATCATGGATAATAGCGGTGTAATTCTGGCTGATACACAGAAAGAAAAAAATTCCTTTAAACGCATTTATCCGTACAGTGAGGTTTTTGCACCGCCGCTCGGTTATGTCAGTGACAAACTCGGCTATTCCGGTATTGAAGCTTCGCAAAATGCCCAGCTTGCCGGAAATAATATGCAGCTTCATGCACTTGGACCGCTGTCGCAGTTGTTTGAACCGCAGGTCGGCAATGATGTGCATCTGACACTCAGTGCCGCATATCAGCAGGCCGCTTATGATGCTCTTGGTGAACGTAAGGGCGCCGTCGTCATTTTAAACCGCAAAACGGGTGAAATTCTCGCTATGGTAAGCAGACCGAGTTTTAATCCCAATGATATTGATATCAACTGGGATACGTTGCGTACGGACGAAAACAGTCCGCTTTTAAATCGTGCCAGCCAGGGACTGTATCCGCCGGGTTCGACGATAAAACCGCTGATTGCGGACGGAGCACTGACAAGCGGTGCGGCAACGACGGATACTATTGTAAATTGTACCGGTTCGTTATATATTAATAGTAGTTATTCCCTTGCCGACAGTTCCGGTGAAGTTCATGGTGCGGTAAATCTTGCTTCGGCTATCATGCACTCATGCAACAGCTATTTCGGCACGATGGGAATAAGACTCGGAGAAGACGGTTTAGCTGAAACATTCTCCCGCTTCGGTTATGATAGGGAACTTGAAAGTGATTTCATTAATACTGCACCTGAGCTTCCGGATTTTGCCAATTTGAGCGAAGGTGAACTGGCGCAAGTCGGTATCGGTCAGTCGACACTGCTCGTAACACCGCTGCGGATGGCGATGCTGGCTGCAAGTATCGGCAATCAGGGAGTCTTGATGAAGCCGTTTCTCGTAAAACAGATTACATCTCCTGAGAATACGGTTATTGAAACGCATGAACCGGAAAAATGGCTTACCGTATCATCGCCGGAGATAACTAATATTATTTATGCAGATATGAAACAGGTTATTGCCTCAGGTACCGGAACCCGCGCTGCCGTAGACGGCATTGAAATGATAGGCAAGACCGGTACCGCCGAAAATTCCGCCGGAGCTGACCATGCCTGGTTTATCGGTTGTGCCAATATGCCTAATGAAGATATCGCCTTTGCTATTATCGTGGAAAATAGTGGTTTCGGCGGAGGCGAGGCAGCACCTATTATAAAAAATATACTTACAAATATTTTAGCAAAGGAAGGGAAGTAAAATGTCTACGCTCTTAGACAATCGCTATGAATTAATTGAACGTATCGGCGATGGCGGTATGGCGGAAGTTTATCGTGCTCATGATAAAATGCTGGACCGTTTTGTCGCCGTGAAGATTTTACATCCGCAATTTACAAGTGATGAGGCTTTTGTTAAAAGATTTCGCCGTGAAGCGCAGGGAGCTGCCAAATTGTCCCATCCCAATATCGTCAGTATTTACGATGTCGGCGATTGCGACGGAAAATATTACATTGTAATGGAATATGTTAAAGGTGAAACCTTAAAAGACAAAATAAAACGAGAAGGACCGCTATCTATTAATACGGCTCTGCAGATTGCTGAAGAGATAGCCAGCGCTCTGGAAAATGCCCATGCCAATAATCTTGTACACTGTGATATCAAACCGCATAATATCCTGATTAATGAAGCAGGTCACGTAAAAGTGGCGGATTTCGGCATTGCCCGTGCTACAAGTTCTTCTACCATAACATACACCGGTTCTGTCGTCGGTTCAGTACATTATTTTTCGCCGGAACAGGCAAAAGGACATACGATAAGTCCCAAATCCGATATTTATTCACTCGGTATTGTAATGTATGAAATGGTTACGGGACAGGTTCCGTTCAATGGTGAAACGGCTGTAAGTATTGCCATAAAACATCTGCAGGAAGCGCCTATTCCGCCGCATGAGCTCAGGGAAGACCTTCCGCCGCTCGTGGAGGCAATTATTCTGAAATCCATGGATAAAAATCCTGATAACAGATTTTCCAGCACGGAATTGATAAAGGAAATCGAACGCGCTAAAGTCAAGCCGTTTGACAGTGTTAATATTCCGGTTAATGATCCGTTTGCTACACGGGTGCTTACAAATGAAGAAATGCAGGAACTGCAAAATATCGAGCCTGTTTCCGTTCCGAAGCAGAAACCTTCCAGACCTCAGCCTGCCTATCAGCCGGCACCGCCTGCCGCACATGAAAAATCTTCGGGATTTTTTAATAAAAAATTCGCTTTCAGCCTGGTAATAATTTTAATATTGGGTTTTTGCATCGGCGCATTTTTATCTTACGGAGATTTCTGGAGCAGCAAAACGGTTACTGTGCCGAATGTCGTAGGTATGAGTCAGGCGCAGGCGGAAGAAACGCTGAAGGCGGAAAATCTCCGTGTGGAAATAGCAGAAACTTTTGATGATAAGGTTGCACCGGGAAAAGTTGCTTCGCAAACGCCGGAAGCCGGCAGAACAGTAAAGGAAAACCGCCTTATTACCATTTATATCAGTAAGGGCGGTGAAGAAGTGACCATGCCTAATATTGTAGGTATGATGCAGAATGAAGCTCAATCCCAGCTTGCCAAACTGAATTTGAAAATCGGTCAGGTAACAGAAGAGTTCTCCGATAAGCCGCAGGGCACAGTGTTGCGTCAGTCTGTCGCCGCTAGCGGCAAGACTACGAAAGGGGCAAGCATTGATATTACTATCAGCAAAGGCAAAGAGATTAAAAAAGTCAGTGTACCTGATGTTACAGGAATGTCCGTTGACGCTGCCAAATCAGCTCTGTCGGCACAAGGTCTGAATGTTTCCGTTTCGGCTGACAGCGGCCAGGTAACGGCGCAGAGTATACCGGGCGGCTCGCAAGTGGACAGCGGTTCTGCAATATCGCTTACGGTTACTGATAATTCATCCGCTAATGCCCATAGGGCGAATTCGAGCGAAAACAGCGATAATACCAATGTAAATACGCAGGCACCTGAACACGGCACGTCTGCGCCGAAAGAAAATACGACAGGCAATGTAGCTGTACCGCAAAGACAAAGAGATTAACGAGGAGGTTTTTATGAACGCCGTTATATTATTATCCGGTGGACTGGATTCCACGACCTGCATGGCTGTTGCCAAAAGTCAGGGATATGATTTGTATCCTATAAGTTTTAATTATCATCAACGCAATAAAATAGAATTGGAAAGTGCCAAACAGATTGCCGAATTTTTCGGTGCTAAAAGACATTTAATCATCGATACGAACATGAACGCCATCGGCGGCTCTGCGCTTACCGATGAACATATCGCCGTACCGAAGGGTGATGTTAACCGTTCTGACGTTCCGGTAACGTATGTACCGTCCCGCAATCTGATTTTCTTGAGTTATGCACTCGGTTATGCTGAGGTTGTTAAGGCTGACGCCATTTTTATTGGCGTCAATGCTGTTGACTATTCCGGCTATCCTGACTGCCGTCCGGAATTCATTCAGAAGTTCCAGGAGCTTGCTAATTATGCCTGCAAGGCTACGGTTGTTGACGGCAAAAGTATTAAAATTGTGACGCCGCTGCAAAAGCTGTCTAAAAAGGAAATAATCCAGCTTGGCAGCAAACTGGGAGCACCGTACCATTTAACCCGCAGCTGTTATAACGGCAGAGAAAAGGCATGCGGTGTCTGCGACAGCTGTAAACTTCGATTGAGAGGTTTTGCTGAAGCCGGCATCAAAGACCCGATTGCATATGAAAAAATGCCGATGGACAATGCTAAAAATCATATTACTTATGAAAATGGAGAGTGAGCCCTTGCAAGACGTTCAAAATCGTACAGATAAACGCGGCATTGCCATTCAACGTGTCGGCATCAGTGAAGTATATCTTCCTTTACAGATAAAACAGGGTAATCATATTCAGCCAGTAGTCGCTGATATAAAATTTACCGTGGATTTACCCATGGAATATAAAGGAACGCATATGAGCCGTTTCCAGGAAATCCTGACGAAATGGCACAGTACACCGATTGGACAGAATGAAATCCGCAATATTTTAGATGAAGCCATTGAAAAGCTCGGTTCTTGTTCGGCGCATCTGTCGATGAGTTTCAAATATTTTATTGAAAAAACAGCTCCTGTCAGCGGTAAAAAATCACTATTGGATTTAAATTGTAAATTCAGTGCCGCCAAAAATTCCAGCGGGAAAATGCCGTTCATGATGACGGTTAAAATCCCTGTAACGTCGCTTTGCCCGTGCAGTAAGGAAATATCCGAATACGGAGCACACAATCAGCGCAGCATGATTTCTGTCAAAATAAATTATGACGGACAGAAAACGGCACTGGATATAAGAGATATCGTATCTTTGATTGAAGCGCAGGCATCCTGTCCTTTGTATCCTCTGCTGAAACGTGAAGATGAAAAATACGTGACGGAAAAAGCGTATGAAAATCCCAAATTCGTGGAGGATATTCTGCGCGACTGTGTTTTGGCACTGCGAACACTGGAAGGTATCAATTATTTTTCCGTTGAATGTGAGAACTTTGAATCCATTCACAATCATAATGCTTATGCCAGTCATATCGAATATCTTAAATAATAAAAAAGCTTTGGTTTATTCAACAGCCAAAGCTTTTTTTATATTAGTATTAATGGTATAATATTAATGTTTTTTTACAATATTTTACAGGAGGTTTTTTTATGGAGTTATTAAACAGTATCGTCAGTCAGATAAACGATATTTTCTGGAGTTATGTTCTTATTATCCTGCTGATTGCCGCTGGTGTCATTTTCAGTATCCGTACACGTTTTGTACAGCTTCGCATGATACGTGAAATGATTCGTCTTATGACGGAAGGTGTCGGCAATAAGACGGAAGGCCAGCAGATTTCTTCCTTTCAGGCATTTTGTGTAAGTACGGCTTCCCGTGTAGGCGTAGGCAATATTGCCGGTATCGCTATTGCTGTCGTGCTTGGCGGTCCCGGTGCGGTATTTTGGATGTGGCTGATTGCTTTTCTTGGTGCAGCTTCCGGTTTTGTCGAAAGTACACTGGCACAGATTTATAAAATTCCGCGTACTGATGCCAAGGGTTATCTGGGCGGTCCTGCTTTTTACATTAAAAATGCCCTGCACAGCACGAAAGCAGCTGTATTTTTTGCTATCATAATCAGTATTACGTACGGTCTTATTTTCAATTCAGTTCAATCCAACACAATTTCTCTGTCCATGCAGACGGCTTTCGGTTTTGATGCAACGTATATCGGCATTGTAATTGCAATTATCTCCGCTATCGTAATTTTCGGCGGACTTAAACGTATTGCGCGTGTTTCCGAATATCTCGTGCCGTTTATGGCGGGTTTGTATATCCTTGTAGCTTTATTTATCACGTTTTATAATATAACTGAACTGCCGCATATTTTCGCAGTTATTTTTAAAGATGCCTGGGGCATTGACTCCGTTGCCGGCGGCGGTTTCGGCGCTGCTATCATGACCGGTATCAAACGCGGCTTATTCTCCAATGAAGCCGGTATGGGTTCTGTGCCGAATGCTGCAGCTACAGCTGAAGTTACGCATCCTGTAAAACAGGGGCTCATCCAGTCGTTCGGTGTTTTCGTTGATACGTTTTTAATCTGTTCCTCTTCGGCTTTCATCGTTCTTTTAAGTACCGATTATCAGTCGACAGGACTTACAGGCATTCAGCTGGTACAGTACGATTTATCGCTGTATTTCGGTGATATTGCTGTTTCTGCCGTAGCCGTATTCATTATTTTGTTCGCTTTCACTTCCATTGTCGGCAACTATTACTATGGTGAAATAAATATAAAATACCTGTCTGACAACCCGCTGTATCTGAATATTTTCCGTGTACTCGTTACATTCATGGTATTTTTCGGTTCTATTGCCGAACTTAGCCTTGTCTGGAACCTTGCCGACCTGTTTATGGCATTGATGGCAACAACGAACGTCATTGCAATTCTGTTACTGGGTAAAATCGCATTTATTGCACTGAAAGACTACGAACAGCAGAAAAAACAGGGTATTAAAGAGCCGGTATTCAAAGCCAGCATTCTGCCGAAGCAGGACGGTATTTACTGGTGGAAAGATAATAAGTGAAAACTTAATTAAAAAACTTAGCAAAAAAGCAGACTATCGGATAATAGTCTGCTTTTTATTATGCTAAATTTTGCTGTTTCAGCCAATTTTCCATAAGGTTGGCAATTTCTTCATTATTTAAATCCGACATCAGAAAATGTGTATTGCCGAAGATGCCAATATCTGGCAGATGGACAAGTTCCGCCCTGCCACCGTGTCTGTTGACTGTTTCGACGAATTTGCGGGCCATTGCCATTTCACTGCGCCATTTATCTGGACCGATGACATTCGTTTGTTTATCTGCAATATTGTCACCGTAATATAAAATAATCGGCATTTTTGTCAGCCGTTCAAAATCATTCAGCGGTACGCTTTCTGCTTGCGCAGCTACCGGAGCATACGTTGTCGGTATCGGTTCAGGCATTTCATTTTCCGGAAAGACGAATGGACTGCCGCCCGGTTCAAAAGCAACGATGGCTTTTACATTTTTCGTATAAAAAGGCGTGCGCCATCCGATACTGCCGCCCATAGAATGGGTTACAAGAATACTTTCACCGACTTTATCGAAAAGCTGCGCCAGAACTTTTGCATTTAAATTATCATCGAGCTTTCCCGTATACGGTGTCCAACTGCGCTGAAACTGATTTAAATATTCTTCCGAATCGGGTACCTGTACGTTGGAAAACAGTTTCGGATATACACCGAGTCGGCAGAGCATGAATAAAGTGCGGTCGGCGTACAGAGGATTTTTCGCATACGGGTTTTTGTCATCGGCGGCTTCGGTGGAAAGACCGGCTTCCCCTATTCTCGGCTGGTCAATCAGATATACACTGTAACCTTTTCGCAGAAATATATTTTGAAAACCGTCTCTGCCGTCCGGTGTGCTTTCCCATGTGCGTTTTGACTGTGCGCCGCCATGTTGAAATATTATTGGATATTTTCGGTTATTTGCAGGTATCTGATAAAATACGTAGGCATGGTCGCCGTATGCTTTTTGTCCCTGCGGAGCAAGAAAATGCTCCATGGAAAATTCACCTTCATGTGTAACGGTAGCTCCGCCTATAGCGAAGCTTCCCTGAGTTTTAAGCGTAATCATAATTAATCCCTCTTTATTCCAATCCTGCCAGCATGAATACCAGCGGCATAGTAAATACCGAAACAATCGTTGTAAGTGCGATACCCTTTACGGCTGTCGGGTATGCTTGCTTATTGTACAATGCGGCAAGCAGTGCAATTACATTGCCCGACGGTGTAGCCAATGCCGCCATGCATACGGCGAGCAGCAGATTATTGTGAACGAACTGTGCCAAAATATATACAATTACTACCGGTATGACAATCATTTTTATTATGGTAAATAAAATTATTTTTTTATCCGTAAAAATATCGGACCATTTCATATCCATCAGGAATGACCCCATCAGCATCATGGCAAGCGTAGCCGTCATGCTGCCTACCATATGAATGGAGGACGTAATGAAGTACGGCAGACGGATATCGGCGAGATAAACGATAATTGACAGAAAACACGATATCATGCCCGCATTGCATAAACTTTTCAGACTGAATTTTTGATTAGGGTCTTTTCCGCCGCGTATGGTTTGAATGGCGTATGAATAAAACAGCAGATTGAACGGTATCAGAAAAACTGTCATGTAAATCAGCGCGCTTTTGCCGTAAAGACCGTCAATCATAGGTACTCCCATAAAACCGATATTGGTAAAAACGACCATTACATTGATAATGCCGCGCTGGTTTTTCGGATAGCGCAGTATAAGCGGCAGGAGCCATGCGCCAATCATTGCCAGAACAAGCAGACCGCACGCTGCACCAACGGCTACCAGCAAATCTACTCCCTGGATACGTTCACCGTCGCTGACGGCGCCGGACAGGATAATTGCAGGATAAGCTATATTGACCACTATCGCTGAAATCTGCGCCTGATTATCCTTTGTCAGCATATTCTTTTTGCGGGCATACATGCCTACCGCCATCATTACGAAAAAAATCAGCATTTGCTGTAATACAGGCATTGTATCATTTCCTTCATGAGTTTTATTATGTTCGTTTTTCTTTGACGCAAAGAAAAACGAACCAAAAAGAAACCTTTTTTACGTTTTGCTTACGCTGCACTGGGCGAGTCTTCAAGATGCATATATAGATACAGCCGGTACAATAGCTAGAAACGTTTGGAATTCGGCTCGTATCTTCAAATGTCCAGCAGGAACTTAAATTGAGCTGAAGGACGTTGAATTTGCTAATCATCTCAAGTTTTGTGCCCGTGGTGATTTGGGTTTATTTCTTTGGGCTTCAGAGATATTTATATGTTTTTTCCCATTTTATAGCTTATATTCATTGCCGGAAGTTTTTTGACGTCGCCTTTTTCATATGCGCCCGTTCCGTAGACTATTCCTTTTACTGTGGCATCTTCAATACAGTCGACTAAACCGTACAGAGCATCAAGCGCTCTTTTCGTAAAAGCTTCTTCTTCGGCTGCCGTGATGATAAAATAAAAATCCTTATGACTGAGACTTCCCAGATAATAACAAGGCAGTGTGCGGTCAATCAGTGTTTTCATCTGTCCGCTGATGGCATAGAAGTAAACAGGCGACGCCAGTACGATAACATCGGCTTTTTCCATTTTGTCAATGATTTCGGCTACGTCGTCATTTTGGAAGCAGTGACCTGTTTTCTTGCAGACATAGCAGGCAAGACAGAAATTTATCTTTTTATCGCGCAGATAGATTTTTTCCGCTGTATGGCCGGCCTCTTCACAGCCTTTAATGAACTGGTCGCATAAAATATCGGAATTGCCGCCTTTGCGCGGGCTTCCGGCTATAACTAAAACAGATTTTCCCATGATAAAACTCTCCTAATATAAATTTAACGAATGAAATTAGTCAAAACGGCTGTTTCCTGTTCCGGCATTGATATGCCCATTTTTGTGGCAATATCCTTGCATTTGAGAAAATACGCCATATTTTTACCTAAAATACGCATGGTCTGTATTCCTTCGATATCCTGCTGAACATCTTCCGCTTTCGCTCCGTGAACGATTGTCCAGTAGCGTGAAGAAATAATCGGCATCTGCATAAGAGCAAAATATTTGTTTATCTGGTCCCATGTTGCCGTGGTTCCGGCCCGTCTTGCGGATATCACGCTTGCTGCTGGTTTTAAGAGAAAACGGCCGCCTTTGCCACAGAGGTCGGCATAAAAAGCTCTGTCCATGAAAGAAGTCATGCTGCCGCAAATACCGCCCCAGTAGAACCGGCGTACCGAATACAAATCCGTCATAATCACCAGCAATTTCCAGGAATTCATTAACCGTATCATTGAATACGCATTTATTTTTCTTATCGCAACCGTGACAGCCTGTGCAGCCGGCAATAGGTTTTGTTCCAATCCAGAAAATATCGGTATCCACTTCATTCTGGTTTAAAGATTTACTCACTTCACAAAGAGCCGTATACGTACAGCCGTTTTTATGCGGGCTGCCGTTTACCAGTAAAACTTTCAAAATCGTCATCTCCCTATTGTTATTTATCCAAGCCTTTTTCGTGCATCCATGCTTCCGTAACGTCGGCTATTTTTACATTGTTGAGGTCGGCGAACGGGAAGTGAGTATTGCCTGTGATACCGATATCAGGGAGATGAACTACTGTTACGTCTCCGCCGTATTTATTAACGGTATCCGCCCATAATCTTGCCATTTTCAGACGTACGCGCCAGCTGTCTTTGTTCCATTCGTCAGTAGGCTGCGTTGCTATATTATCGCCGTAATAAATAACAATAGGAATTTTCGTCAGTTTCATGAAATCCTCCATCGGAATTGCTTCTCCAGCGAGTGCACCGAAAGGACTGCTTGTAGCCAGAGGCTGCGGAACTTCTCCTTCAGGAAATACAAAACCGCTGCCCGGTTCATAGGCAATGACTGCTTTTACTTTGTCCGATTTGATTGCCGTATACCAGCCAGGACCGCCACCCTGTGAATGAGTTACAAGTATTCCTTCACCTGATTTGTCGAAAACTTTCGCCATAGCGTCGCTTATCACGTTTGCATTATAATCACCTGTATTCGGCGTTACCTGTCTGTAAAACTGGTTCAAACTTTCTTTGCCCTGCGGGAACTGACTGTTTTTATAAAAATCAGGATATTTGCCCAGACGGAAATTATCAAACCACATCTGGTCGTCCGGTACTGCCGCAATATTTCCCAAAACGGTGCTGCGTCCGGCTTTACCGCGGCGCGGCTGGTCAACAAGATAAACACTGTAGCCACGGCTCAGAAAAATATTCTGAAAGCCGTCGCGTCCGTCAGGTGTAGTTTCCCATGTTTTAGCAGATTGTCCGGCACCATGCAGAAAGACGAGCGGATATTTATGAGCATTTATCGGTTTTTGATAAAATACGTACGCATGGTCGCCGTGAAGCGTCTGTCCCTGCGGATTTGTCGGCTTTGCAAAATCATACATGCCTTCATTTTGTACTACCGTTCCTCCGGCAAAAAAGCTTCCCTGGTCGGCAATCGTTACCGGCTTGTCCATAGCAAAAGCTGAAGTTGTACATACGCTCAGTGCCAGAGCCAAACCTGCCGTTAATGTTTTTATTTTCATCTTGCAACATCCTTTCATCTAGCCAGATTTATTATCATTTCCACTGTTTCAGGGTCATAATGCGAGAAAAATGCGCTTTCTTTTTCATCCAGTGCAGCAATCGCCTTCATATCATCATCGCTCAGTTTAAAATCGAATATGCTGATATTTTCCTGCATACGGTCTTTATGTGTTGACTTCGGAATTACGACTACATCACTCTGCATGAGAAATCGCAGTGCTGTCTGAGCTGCGCTTTTATTGTATTTTCTGCCGATTTCCACCAGAACTGGATTGGTGAACATATCTTTTCTGCCTTCGGCAAACGGTCCCCATGCTTCATGCTGAACATGGTATTTCTGCATGATGGCATGAGCTTTTTTCTGTTGATGGAAAACATGTGTTTCTATCTGATTTACAGCCGGTTTTATTTCCACGAAACTGCACAGGTCGACAAATCTGTCCGGATAGAAATTGGAAATACCGATAGCACACAGTTTGCCTTCTGTATAAGCATCCTCCATAGCGCGGTATGTTCCGTAGTAATCGTTGAAAGGCTGGTGAATAAGCATTAAATCGATATAATCTGTTTGCGGTTTCTGAAGTGAAACATCGATTGAAGCTTTTGCTTTATCATAACCGCCGTTGGAAATCCAGATTTTCGTGGTCAGGAACAAATCTTCGCGCGGTAATCCGCATTTAGCGACGGCTCTGCCGACTCCCTCTTCATTGCCGTAAGATTGAGCCGTGTCAATCAGTCGGTAGCCGACACTGATAGCATCGGTTACGCATCGTTCGCATTCATCGGCGGAAACCTGATATACACCGTAACCCAGTTTTGGCATTTTCACGCCATTATTTAAAATTACATATTCCATTTCAATAGCCCCTTATTTATTTACAACTTTTGTACCGCCGTAAACTTCCGACATATCCATTTCAGCCAAAGCCTTATCTATTTGAGCAATTTCCTGAGCTGTAAGATTTATGTCGGCGGCTCCTATATTTTCAATAAGTCTGTTTTCCTTTCTCGTTCCCGGAATTGGCACGATATACGGCTTTTTGCAAATCATCCATGCAAGGGAAATCTGTGCAGGTGTTGCCTGTTTTTCTTCAGCCATATCATTAATCAGTTGTAATAATTTTCTGTTACTTTCATATGCTTCCGGCTGAAACTGCGGCATAACTGCCCTGTAATCACCTTTTTCCGTAAATCGGCTGTCCGCCGTATATCTTCCTGAAAGAAAGCCGTTGGCCAGCGGGCTGAATGCGACAAAGCCGATATTCAGTTCTTCCAGCACAGAAAACAGATTTTCATAATTTCTGTACATCATATGATAACGGTTTTGAATTGCTGTCAGCGGACAGATTTTATGTGCCCGGCGGATTGTTTCTTCCGTCGCTTCCGACAAACCCCAGTGCAGGATTTTTCCTTCCCTGATTAAATCCGCCATAACACCTGCCACTTCTTCAATCGGCACATTTTTATCAAGGCGGTGCTGATAGTATAGGTCTATATGGTCGGTCTGCAGTCTTTTCAGCGAACCTTCCACTGATTTGCGTATGAACTCCGGTCGGGAATCGGTAACGAGCGGCAGCGGAATTATGCCGCTGTCATGGTCGAAGGTAATGCCGAACTTCGTAGCGATGACAACTTTATCGCGGTAGGGCTTTAGGGCTTCGCCCACGATTTTTTCATTGATATGCGGGTCGTCCGCCGTACCGTAAATTTCTGCTGTGTCGAAGAAAGTATAACCTGCTTCTACGGCTTTTTGAATAAATTTTACGGCTGTATCCTTATCCACCGGTTCGCCGTAAGCATGGCTAAGACCCATACATCCGAGACTGACAGCGGAAACTTTTAAATCCTTGCCTAAAATTTGGTATTTCATAACAAAACTTCCCTTCTGTAAAATGTTTAACCTTCTATTTAAGTATAAATAAATAATCCATCTGACAGAAGTTTCTCTTTGTTTACCAGTTTAAACCTGAAAGTTATAAGCAAAGCAGTATTTCCTCTATTGTCTGTAGCAGCTGACGCACATGCGGAGTGGGATTTGGCGCGTGCATTATACCGAACGGAACTTTGTAATTCCAGTCGACGGGAATTATTTTTATCAGTGGATGTGTATTGACCCAATTCGGAATTACCGTTAAAATACCGTTGCTGTTTTCGCATTGGTTGAATACATCCAGACTGTAGAAAGGAAAATCCGTTATATTTATATCAGGACGGTTTTTCTGCAAATCACGGCGCAGTTCATCTATATATTTATTCCAGCCTTCAGTGATAATCATCAGATTTTCACCTGACAGGTCGTCAAGATACAGAATTTTTTTCTCCGCCAGTCTATGATGGATAGATACGCCGCAGCAAATCGGCGTCATGCAGAGTTTCAGAGCCTTACAGCCGCGTGTCTGTAAAAATTTTTCATCAAATACGCCTGCCACCAAATCAATATTGTCACCCAGATTTTTTAAAATTTCCCGTGCATTTTCCGGTGTATTGGCATACGGAACGAGCTGAAATTTCATATCGGGATATTTAACATGGATTTTATCCCAGATGTCCAGCAGAAACTGCCCCGGTGTCATTGGTGATATGCCTATGCGGATTGTATCTTCCGTTTCCTGCATTGCTTTTTGCGCCCGCAATACAGCGTCCTTGCTATAATCAATGATATATTTGGCGTCTTTATACAGAGATTTGCCGGCTTTTGTCAACGTCAAACCGCGGTGCGTCCGCACGAACAGTTGCAGATTAAGTTCATTTTCCAATAGATTAATCTGTTTGATGACAGCCGTCGGCGATATATACATTTGCTCGCTTGCTTTGGAAAAACTGCCGGCATCGGCAACTTTTAAAAAAGTTTCTATCTGCGGATTATACATAAAATTACCTGCTTTCAGTTAAGATAAAGTTATTTGTGCGCTTTTTTATGACTGAGGTAAATGGACGAGCCGATTACCAGAACACCGCCGATTACGGACAGCGTGTGCATGATTTCGCCGAAAAATACATAGCCCCAGAGTGCATTGAAAAATACGCCAGATACATGACAAAGCTTACAAGTACCTGATTGGCGAATTCATATGCCTGCGTCATGAAATTCTGCCCGAACAGTGAGGTCAGTGCTATGCCCAAAAGCAGAAACCATTCGTAGTGGGTAGGCATATGATGATTATTGTACATCATGGCAAGACCGATAAATACACTGCACAAGAACAGATAAAATATTACTTCCCATGAAGTATGACCGCCGTTTTCGAATAATTTATGAATAGTGGTGTAGACAACTGCTCCCGTAAAGGCTGAAGCTATGGCAAACAGCGCATAGACGGAAAAAGAATTGTACTCCCATGGGCGCAAAATCAGACATGTTCCTAAAACAATGATGATTAAAGGCATTATAGTATGTGAAGGCAGTTTTTCTTTCAGGTAAATTGCTGATATTATCAGCACGAAAAATGCCGATAACTGCTGCAATATGGAAGCATCGCCCAAGTGCATGCCTGATACAGCCAGAAATATCAAACACATGCTCATGCCGCCGACAACACCGCGAAATATCAGAGTTCCTCTGTCTTTATGCGAAAATTTTATTTTCCCTATGCGCATGATAAGTAATATCATGAAAATACTAATGACGCTGCGTACAAAAATAATTTCACCTGTACCGAGCGTATGACTTGCCTCTTTAACCAGAACATTCATAAAGCTGAACATAAGCGAAGACAGCATGGCGAAAACCAAACCTCTGTTCATGATAGCACATCTTCTTTCTCTAAAAAAATAAGAGATTATGAAGGATATCTCCACAACCTCTTTTCCATATAGCTAAAATTTTATTTTACATAACCCAGTTTTTGTAACCAGGCTTTTGTTTTTTCAACATCGTTTTTGCTGGCAGTCAACCCTTCTTTTATTGCGGCTTTTTGGCAAAGCTCTTTTATCATCGGCATACTTTCGGAAATATCACTGCCGCCACTTGTACAAAACGGAACAATCGTCTTACCGCTTAAATCGTAGCTTTCCAGAAATGTTCCTATAGCCATCGGAGCTGTATGCCACCAAATAGGATAACCAATGAATATTGTATCATAATCATTCATGTTGTCAATAACAGTACTTAGCTGCGGTCGTGCATTACTGTCCTTTTCCGCTTTGGCGACTTCGGTACATTCATGGTAATCGCTCGGATACGGATTTACCGTTTCGATTTTCACGATATCGCCGCCAATCATATCATGTATCTGCTGTGCTACAGCCTCTGTATTGCCACTGTGCGAAAAATAAGCTATTAAAATTTTCTTATCCGAATTTGAACTGCCGTTTGCCGGTGCTGAACTTTCAGCCTGAATTTGATTTTGGTTTGACTGAGTAGCCGAACCGTTGCCGCAGGCGGCAAATAATAACGACACCATTACGGTCAGACAGATAGAGATTAATTTTTTCATTGCAAAACTCCTCAGATTATTATGTATTGATTTGATGTACCGCCTAAACCAGTTTAACCGGTACATCAAATGGCTAGTTGTTGTATTGTTGTATTATAAATGAGATTTTAAATCCCCGGTGGGGCATTATTTATATGACTGCTGATAAATGGCTATGCAGTCTTCTTTTGTAAGCTGAACTCTGTCGCAGGCAAACAGGCCGCCCATAGGTCCCATGGCATTATCCGCCATTTTCGGAAATTCATCCGGTGTAATGCCGTAGTCGCTCATTTTTAAGTCGGCTACATGGCACTCTTCCAGCAGTTTTTCCAATACAGTGAGAAAATCTTCTGCTTTAGTCGCATTTTCCATGCCCATGGCTTTTGCCATCTGTATAAAGCGTTCCGGACATACATTATGTTTAATGATATTGCCGAAATATGCACGGGAAAGCATAATAAGACCTGCACCGTGCGGAAGTTCCGGATGATAAGCGGATAAAGCATGTTCCAGTGAATGCTGGCTGGAAGTCGTACCTACACACATTACGGTTCCGGATAGAATATTGCCGAATGCCACGTGTTCTCTCGCTTCCAAATCATTACCGTTATTCACGGCACGTGCCAGATATCTGCCGATATTTTCAATGGCGATGATAGCATACATATCACTCATCAGATTGGCGAATTTGGAGATATATCCTTCCAGGCTGTGGCTCAGTGCATCAAATCCCTGATAAGCAGTAAATTTCGGCGGAACAGATTTTTGCAGATTAATATCTTCCACACAAAGTACAGGGAAAATATCCGGCGTCTTAAGACCTACTTTTTCATTCGTTTCCGGATTGGTTATTACGCAGCCTGCATCAGCTTCCGAGCCAGTGCCTGCTGTTGTGCTTATGGCTACAATCGGCAGCGGTTTATTTGCTATCGGCTGGCCTTTGCCTGTGCCGCTGGCAATATAGTCCCATAAATCACCGTCATTTACCGCCATGACGGCAATTGCTTTTGCCGAATCGATTACGCTGCCGCCGCCCAGTGCTACGATAAAATCACATTTATTTTCACGGCAGAATTTTGCTCCTTCCATTACCGTATCCTTTAACGGATTGGCCTGAACCTTGTCAAAAACAGCATAGTTGACTTTTGCCAAGGATAATTGTTCTTCCACTTTATCTAAATAACCGTATTTTTTGGCGGAAACGCCGTTGGACAATACAATCATCGCGTTCACGCCGAGACAGTCTTCTTTGTGCAGATTGTCCAAAGCTCCTTGTCCGAATAAAATTTTAGTCGGTACATACATAGTAAATCCCATGTTCAAAGCCTCCATTGTATTTATGAATAATATTTGTTATATTATTTTTAAATCTAGTTAAATTCTAGGACTTAAACAAATGTTTAAGTCAAGTATTTTTTAGAAAAAAATTTATTAAGGTGATGTATATGCCCTACACTATAGGAGAAATTGCTAAATACTTAAATATTCCATCGTCTACGCTTCGTTTTTACGATAAAATGGGATTAATGCCGTTTGTTGACCGCTCCGAAAGCGGTATTCGCTTGTTCAAGGACAGTGATATTGAATGGCTGCTCATTATTGACTGCCTGAAAAAATCCGGTATGCCTGTAAAAAATATCCGTGAATTTATCAAGCTTGTTGAACAGGGCGATGCTTCCATCGATAAAAGGCTGGAAATGTTCCAGCAGCAACGCCGACATGTGGAAGAAACTATTGCTTCTCTGGAAGAGCAGTTAAAAATTTTGAAATTCAAATGCTGGTATTATAAAACCGCCAAAGAGGCAGGTACGACGAAAGTTCCCCGTAATATGAAGGAAGATGAGCTGCCGGAGGAATTTCGGCCGGTACGTCATAAACTGTGTCGCTTGAATGAAAAGTGAACATACAAAAAACAGCTAAAGGATAAAATTTTATCTTTTAGCTGTTTCTTTATTTATGTTTCATTTAAAAAATCATCAACGGCATTTCTGATTGCGGAAAAGTTAAATCCTTTACGGTAAAGGTACGCCTGACATTTCTGTCTGTCCGCTGTTCGTTTGAAATGTGCCGCCAAAAGTTTCATACAGGTACGGTATTCATAATTATCCGTGTCAATATCGCATTTTATCTGAGCATTTTCAATATCGGCGGAGCTGAAGCCTTTTTCCTTTAATTTATATAAAATAGCCTTGATACTGCGTTTCTGTTCGTTGATATATGCCGTATACTGTCGCTGACACAGGTCGCTGTCATCTATATAGCGGCGGTTCAGTAATTTTTCCATCGCTGTGGCGATTTCCGCTTCATCATAACCGCGTCTTTTGAGCTTATCTGTCAGCTGTTTTTCACTGTAGGCACGCACCGCCAGTAAATCTACGGCATAAACGAGTGCCGTTTTATTATTCTGCACTTTCATTTTCTGTTGCTGTTTCTATTTTTTTATCGTCTTTAATATTTTCTTCTTCAGGTGCAGTCGGTCTTGCAAACAGTTTTTCTCTGATTTTATTTTCAATTTCCAGCGCCGTATCCGCATGTTCTTTCAAATATGCCTTAACGTTTTCCTTGCCCTGACCGAGACGCGTTCCCTGATAAGAGAACCATGAGCCGCTCTTATCCATGATTTCAAAGGCTACGCCCATATCGATGAGGCTGCCTTCGCGGGAAATGCCTTCGCCGTACATGATATCAAATTCCGCTTGTTTAAACGGCGGAGCAACTTTATTTTTAACGACTTTAATGCGTGTGCGGCTGCCGACAGGGTCGTTGCCCTGTTTAATCGTATCGATTTTACGTACGTCAAGACGGACGGAAGCATAGAATTTAAGTGCACGGCCGCCGGTTGTCGTTTCCGGATTGCCGAACATTACACCGACTTTTTCACGAATTTGGTTGATGAAAATTGCTGTAGTGCGGGATTTACTCAAAACACCGGTAAGTTTGCGCATGGCCTGAGACATAAGACGTGCCTGAAGTCCCACATGTGAATCTCCCATATCGCCTTCAATTTCAGCTTTCGGCACAAGAGCCGCTACGGAGTCAACTACGATGATGTCTATCGCACCGCTTCTGACAAGAGCGTCAGCAATTTCCAGAGCCTGTTCGCCGTTGTCCGGCTGAGAAATAAGCAGATTGTCAATATCTACGCCGAGTCTTTTTGCATATACCGGGTCAAGTGCATGTTCGGCATCGATGAAGGCAGCCACACCGCCTGTTTTTTGCGCTTCAGCCACCATATGCAGAGCGACTGTCGTTTTACCGGAGGATTCCGGTCCGAAAATTTCAACGATACGGCCGCGCGGTACGCCGCCGACGCCGAGAGCCGCATCCAGCGGCAGACAGCCGGTATGAATTACTTCAATATTCATATTGGCAGAAGCATCTCCCAGTTTCATGATGGAGCCTTTGCCGAAATCACGTTCAATCTGTTTTAAAGCATTTTGCAATGCTTCAACTTTATCCATTGATTTATCCAAAGAAATCACCTCGTATTTATAAATAGCCGATGATTAAATTATACTCTACTTTGATGATGTTTATCAAGAATATTGTTCAGAAAACCGAACTTTTATGAACAGAGGGGAAAAATCCGCCAAACCCATTGAGATTTTTTATGAAATAGTGTAAAATAATAAACAGTGTTAATTTTTTTTGAGCATAATTTTTTAATGGCCTAATCTAGCTCAGGAGCGGGAAAACCAATTCTTTGGGGTGAATTTGCCAAATGCAGAAGAATATCTCTATTCTAACCCGTCAGCTAATCTCGCAGGCTTTATGGAGAGGAGTCCTTTTTTTGAGTAAATTTGTTCGTATTTTAGTCCTATCTTTATGTTTAATCTGTACAGCTTCCATTGCCAGCGCTTCGTCCTTTCGTTTAGGCGACCAGGGCAATGAAATTGCAGAAATTCAGGCGGCGCTTGCCAGTCAGGGTTATGATGTTGTTGCTGACGGCGATTTCGGTCCGGCAACTCAGGCAGCCGTTCAGGCTTTTCAGCAGGCGAACGGTCTGGACAATGACGGTTTGGTCGGCGCTATGACATATCAGGCATTGATGGGACGCAACATGCCGGTGGTAAGCCGCAGTTCCAACTATATTGCCAGACGTATTATCAATAATTCCTTGAATTATGTCGGTGTGCCGTATGTATTCGGCGGTACTACTCCTAGCGGTTTTGACTGTTCCGGTTTCACCCGTTATGTATTTGCCAGTGCTGGTATTTCTCTGCCGCGTACAGCAGATGTACAGTTTGAAGTAGGTGTGCCTGTTTCTTACGATAATCTTCAGCCGGGTGATTTAGTATTTTTCTCTACGTATACTTATGGAGCTTCCCATGTAGGCATTTATTTAGGCGACGGAAAATTCATCAATGCTTCTTCCAGCAGAGGTGTTGTGGTTGATTCTCTTAGCATGTCTTATTGGGCAAACACTTATATCGGCGCACGTAGAGTATTATAATTTATAATTACATATTGTGAGTCAGGGGAGACACAGTCTTGTTGTCTCCTTTTTTCTTTACCTAAAAAGGAGGTATGCAGATGATTATTTCCGAAAAATGCCGTCGTTACAGTAATTTATCCGGTATGAGAATAAATATGCTGCAGCGTATCAATAAAGTATTACCGTTTGTTGCTGACCTTACATATACGCATATTGCCGTCTATGTAAAGGCAAAAGATGACAATAATTTTGTTGTTGTTTCTACGATTGAACCGCATACTGCTTTCAATCCGTTCAAGCAAATTCTTCTCGGCAAGTTGATACCGTACATACAGGAGCCTTTAATTAACAAATGTATGGGCAGCAAAAAAAGCTGCCATGGACGGCGTGAGCTCGATTTTGGCAGATTTATAGATATGTACACTTTTCCCGTTATCGATGATAATGAAGTAATAGCCGTTATCTGCATGGAGGTAAACAGTGACGACGCGCAAAAAGACGGTTTCTCCCGCCTGATGAAAACAGCTCGGATACTGCTGAAAAATGCAAACAAAAATACCGACGCTGCGTACAATATGTATAAATCCATCTCCTCGCGCGACGGTATCATCATTACTGATAAGGACGAACGCATCATCTTCGCCAATATGGCGGCTTCGCGCATTTATCACGTGCTGGGCATCAACAATCTAATCGGCTGCCATATCTTCGACCGCCAGCTGACCATGCACATCACGAAAGAAACGATTTTAAACAAATCGCCGTACGAAAAAGAAATTGAAGCGGGCAACCTCATAATAATCAAGCGGGATATTCCCGTCATGGAAGCGGGCAATCTCGTAACGCGCATAATCATTCTGTCCGACGTAACGGAACTGCGCAAAAAAGACCGCGAACTTTTGATAAAATCCGCCGTTATTCAGGAAATTCATCATCGTGTTAAAAATAATCTGCAAACGATAGCCAGTCTGCTCAGGCTGCAGGCCCGCCGCTCCCGCTCGCCAGAGGTAAAGGAGGCTTTGCGTGAAAGCATCAACCGCATACTGAGTATTTCCGTCGTGCATGAATTTCTCTCCCAGCAGGGAAATGAAAATATCGACGTGGTGGAAGTCACCAGCAATATACTGACTCTGATAAAAGACACTATGCTCGATGAAAACTTCAGCCTGACAACACAGCTTCCCGCCAACAACATCATTCTGCCGTCGAAACAGGCCAGCAGTCTGGCGCTCATCATCAACGAACTAATCTTAAATTCCATTGAACACGGCTTTGCCGGCAGAAGCGAAGGGCTCATCGGGCTTAATATCACGCAGAATTCCCGTGCCTACATTATAGAGCTGTATGATAACGGCTCCGGTCTGCCGGAAAATTTTACGGCTCAGTCGGCAAAATCTCTGGGATTGCAGATTGTACGCAATCTCGTTGAAGGAGATATAGGCGG